>JAZSCY010000294.1:0-2300 GCA_045530875.1 Eubacteriales bacterium | reverse complement strand
CTGTTTTTCATTTTATTCTTTTTCCGGCAATACCTTGTCCACAGCGGCAACGATGTCCGCGTACATATAAAGCGAGCCGAAAATGATCAGCGGTCGGTCTTCCCGCCGTGCGTCCTCGATGGCCGCGGCTACACCGGCATCGATGCTCTCACAGGGAATCGCCTCCACGCCGCAGGCACGGTATGCATCCGCATAAGCCGGGGCATCCAATGCCCGTGAGACGGCCGGAGTCACCGTAAAGGCACGGTCGATGTAGGGAGCGGAGATGCGGATGGTCTCTCCGTAATCCTTGTCCGCCATAATGCCGCTCAAGGCAGTGCATTTTCTGTGTGGAAAATACTGCTTTACGCTGGCAAAAGATACACTCACGCCGCCGGGGTTATGGCCGCCGTCGTAAATGATGACGGGATCCCGCCGCAACAACTCAAACCGGGCACTCCAGCGGGCACGGGCCAGTCCGGTGCGCAGCGCATCCTCGGAGATGGCATACCCTTCCCCGCGCAGCACGTCCACCGCGCAGATCACCGCCGCCGCGTTGCGAGGCTGATACAATCCCGCAAGGGCAATCCTGTATCCTGATTTTCCGTCATAAGAAAAGGTGCTTCCCTCAATAGAGGACTGCTCCACATCCAGCGTACCGTAGGCGGGATAGGTGATGGAGCATCCCAGGCGCTCCGCCGCCCCGGCAATTACCCCGCGGGCACGCTCATCCGTTCCCGAAAACATCACGGGCACGCCCTCTTTGATGATGCCCGCTTTCTCGGCGGCGATCTCCTCCACCGTATCGCCCAGCATGGCGGTATGATCCAGAGAGATTTCCGTGATCACCGACAAAACCGGAGTATTTATGATATTGGTGGAATCCAGCCGTCCGCCCATGCCCACCTCAAGCACCACGATATCGCAGGCCCGGCGGCGGAAATATTCCAGGGCGATGGCGGTAATCAGTTCAAACTCCGTGGGAAGATCTTCCATGGTTTCGGCGGATCGCTTGACGTATTCCGTCACCTCTGCCAGATCCCCGTCGGGAATATTCTCCCCATTCACACGGATGCGCTCATTGAAATCCTTGATGAAGGGAGAGGTAAACAATCCCACCCGGTATCCTGCCGCCGAAAGAATCTCCGACAGCATGCAGGAAAAGGATCCCTTTCCGTTGGTACCCGCCACGTGCACAAAGCGCAAATCGTTTTGGGGATTGTTCAGTTTTTCACACAATTCCGTAATGCGGGACAGACCGGGGCGGCTGCCCATCCATGTAACGGAATGGATATATTCCAATGCTTCTTTGTATGTCATATCGATGGACTCCGATTTATTTCTCCCCCGTGAGGCGGAACACGAACTTCCGTATCTCGGCGTTTTTCATCAGCGTGCGGATGATGATTACCTCGATGGCACAGGCCAGAGCGCTGCAGCCGAGGCCGATGAAAATCCCGATCCACGGCATGCCGAAATAGATCATTTTTCCCACGGATTTGATGATCACCTGCCCCAGAAGATGGGCGGTGGCGGCGCTGAGGATGTACTGACGCAATCCCCTCTCCCGCACAATATACCGGGACACCACACCGGCGCTTACGCCCACACTCAGTGCTCCCAGAGTGATCACGGGATTGACAGCAGGATTTGTAGACAAAAGGCAGCTGATCACATCCACCGCCACGCCTACCAAAGCCCCCGCCCCCGGTCCGAAGAAAATGCCGGCAAAAATCACGCCGATGTTCTCCAGGGTGAACCGATAATACACCCCGACCGTGAACAGATTCTTACACAAAATTCCGACAACCACCGAAATCGCCGTCAGCATGGCAAATACGGTGAGCCGGGCGGCACCGCCGCGAATGGAATTGTTTTTTGGCATAGTTATACCTCCGAATGCCTGAGCTCGTTATTGCAGTCGGAGATATTCTCTCTTATGCAACAGCGGGATGCGGCATACGCACCGCGATCAAAATCTTCGTCCTGTGGGCAACTCCCCGTCCCACGGCACTTTACGCGCGTACGCCTACTCTGTTTTTTATTTGCAAAGGGTCAGCGATCGTCTTCGCTGAGGCCCATATTGCCCATCAGTTTCTTGTTGAATTCCTCTGCCGTGTTGTAACCCATCCGCTTCTGGCGGTTGTTCATGGCGGCAATTTCAATGATAATGGCCAGGTTTCGACCGGGACGCACCGGAATGGTGGTGGTAGGAATGCGTATACCCATTATGTCCGTATACTCCGATTCCAATCCAAGACGGTCGTACATCTTGCCCTGCACCCAGGTTTCCAGATTGATGATCATATCGATTCGCTCGG
>JAZSCY010000053.1:0-3897 GCA_045530875.1 Eubacteriales bacterium | reverse complement strand
TCGCCAACAAGGAAACCGACAAGAGCCTGATCTCCATGATCAAGCGGGAATATCGGGATGAGAAGGCCGTAAAGAGCGCCATCAACCGTCTCCACGACGGCGAATTCGATATCATTCCCCTGACGGCAGACGCGGCAGAGGAAATTGGTGCAGAACTTCCCACGGCGGAAGATGAGGCGGCAACTGCCGAAGAATAATCTCTATGCCTGCCGCCGCTGTGGCGGCAGGCATGTTTTTTCATGACTGATTGCAAAGGAGGTAGTGTACCGTGAGCGAGTTGTTTGCGTCTGTCCACATTCTGGATATCCCCTATCACGCGGACCGGGCGTATGATTATTTCGTACCGACAGAATTGCACGGAGATGTGTCCGTGGGCACTCTTGTGTGCGTTCCCTACGGCAACGCCAACCGAAAGGTTCCCGCGGTCATCACCTCTCTGCACGGTGAGTGTGAATTGGAAAATGTAAAGCCGATTCTGTCCACTCTCTCCACCACCTCCGTTCTGAATGAGGAAATGATGGGCCTGTGCGATTTCCTCAAGGAGCACACCCTCTGCACAATAGGGGATGCGGTGCGTGCTGCCGTACCTGCCACGGCTATATCCAAGACAGCGGAATACTACAGCGCGTCCCACACCGAGGATGCGGCAGAAAAACTGTCCCGCCTGGGGGATAAGGCGGCCTTTGTTTACTCTTTCATCGCCGCCAGAGAGAAAGTGTCCTCCGCCCGTCTTCGCACGGAATTCGGTGCGGAAAGTGCGGAATTGGCCACCTCTCTCCACAAGCATGGACTGATCTCCGTACAAACGGAGGTACGGGAAAGCCGTACGGAGAAAAAGCGTCGTTTCTTCTCCCTGGCCGGCGATCTGCAAAACGACGGGGCCTTGGATCAGGCCATCGGAAAGATGCGCTCCCCGGCCCAGGCAAGCATTCTGCGCACGCTCCACCAAAATGGGGAGATGGCCGAGGAGGATCTTTTAACTGTTACGGGAACATCCCGGGTGCAGATCTCGTCTTTACTGAAAAAGGGACAGATCACCGAGCGCACGGAGGACAACTTCCGGAATCCGTTTGCTGAAAAAGTGCTTCCCGCCGATGTGGGTGACAGTCCCCTCAGTGAGGAGCAGACCGCCGCATACGATACGCTTCGCTCCCTCTATGAAAGCGGTGAGGCAAAGGCGGCGCTTCTGCACGGCGTTACCGGCAGCGGAAAGACCCGGGTGATTCTTTCCATTATGGATCGGGTTCTGCAGGACGGCCGGGGTGTGATCATCCTGGTGCCGGAGATCTCTTTGACACCGCAAATGGTGGGCATCTTCCTGGCCCGCTACGGCGATCGGGTGGCCGTGATCCATTCTTCCCTGTCTGGGGGCGAGCGGTACGATGCCTGGCGACGAATCCGGGACGGCTTGGCCGATGTGGTTATCGGCACGCGGTCCGCGGTGTTTGCGCCTCTTTCGAGCGTGGGACTGATCGTCATCGACGAGGAGCAGGAGCACACCTACAAATCCGATGCCAATCCCAAATATCTGGCCCACGATGTGGCCCGGTTCCGCTGTGCCCACCATAAGGCGCTGATGCTGCTGGCATCCGCTACCCCATCGGTGAACAGCTACTACAAAGCAAAAAGTGGGAAATACACCCTGATCGAGATGAAAAAGCGGTACGGACGTGCCACCCTTCCCCATGTGATCGTCACCGACATGCGGGGCGAGGCCGGCGGCGGTACGCTTTCTCCCTTGGGGCACATCCTGAAGGAACGGCTTGCAGACACGCTGGCCGATCATAAACAGGCGATCGTCTTTCTGAACCGGCGGGGATACAACAGCTTTATCTCCTGCCGCAAATGCGGTGAGGCACTGAAATGCCCCAACTGCTCCGTCTCCCTGACCTATCACGTATTCCGTGCGCTGGACAGTGGGGAGAGCGAGGAGGATTATCGCCGGGCACGGGCAGAAAGCGGCACGCTCACCTGTCACTATTGCGGATACCGCACGAGAGTCCCGCAAAAATGCCCCTCCTGCCAGAGCGAGCATTTCCATTTCCGGGGATTTGGCACGCAGATGCTGGAAGCGGAGATGAATAAGCTGGATCCCGCCCCGCGGGTGATCCGCATGGATATGGACACCACTCAATCCAAATTCTCCCACGAGGAGTTGTTGAGTCGGTTCCGGCAGGGCGAGGCGGATGTGCTTTTGGGCACGCAGATGGTCACCAAGGGACACGATTTTCCCGACGTAACGCTGGTGGGTGTCGTTAACGCCGACAGTTCTCTGTATCTGGACGATTATCGGGCATCGGAGCGCACCTTTGCCATGCTGACCCAAGTCATCGGCCGGGCCGGTCGGGCGGATTCCCCCGGTGTGGCCGTGGTGCAGACGTTTAACCCCACAAGCGACATCATCACCCTGGCCTCCAACCAGGATTACGAGGAATTCTACCGTCGGGAGATCCGTATGCGCCGTGCGCTGGTGTTTCCGCCCTTCTGCGATATTGCGGTCATTACTTTGGCCAGCCGGGATGAGGCGCTCCTCTCCGGTGCCACGGTACGCCTGAGAGAATGGGTGCGGGATGCGGTGGCCGGTCCTTATTCCGATTTGAAACTGATGATCTTCGGCCCCTTTGAGGCGCCTGTATATAAGATCCAGGGCATATGCCGCAACCGACTGGTGATCAAATGCCGTCTGAACCGGCGGAGTCGTGAGATGATCGCCCACATCCTCCGGGATTTCGGAAAGAATGCGGGCAAACGGCTGAGCATATCCGTGGATCTGAACCCCAACACACTGTAAAAAACCGAAAGGATAGGATAATTATGGCCATTTTGAATATAGTAAAAGAGGGCGATCCCGTTCTGCGCAAGATCTGCCGCCCTGTTGAGGAAATCACTCCCCGCACTATCCAGTTGCTGGAGGATATGAAGGAAACGCTTCACAAGGCCGACGGATGCGGTCTGGCGGCTCCCCAGGTAGGTGTGCTTCGCCGCATCGTTCTGGTGGAAGTGGAAAAGGGACAGCTGTATGAGCTGATCAATCCCGAAATCATCGCCAGGGAGGGATCCCAGAACGAGCTGGAGGGATGTCTGTCCCTGCCCGGTGAGTGGGGCATTACGGAGCGTCCCGAAAAGGTGACCGTTCGCGCCATGAATCGCCACGGTGAGATCTATGAGGTATCCGGTGAGGGTCTGATGGCCCGGGCTCTTTGCCACGAGTTGGATCATCTGGACGGCGTTCTGTACAAGGACAACGCCATCCACATGCTCACCAAGGAAGAGATCAAAGAACAGTTTGAGGATTGAGGAATATCCATGAAAATTCTGTTTATGGGAACGCCGGATTTTGCCCGCTCCATTCTGGAAAAGCTGCACAAGGACGGCGAGAACATCGTGGCTGTAATCACACAGCCGGACAAGCCCCAGGGGCGGAAAATGATCCTGACTCCCCCGCCGGTGAAGCAGTACGCGCAGGATAACGGAATCCCCGTGTATCAGCCGCTTACTTTGAAGGACGGCGCGTTCGCCGAAGAGTTGTCCGCCATCGATCCGGATCTGATCATTGTGGCCGCTTACGGCAAGATTCTGCCCGCCTACATTCTGGATTATCCGAAACACGGCTGCATCAATGCCCACGCGTCCCTTCTGCCCCGTTGGCGGGGTGCGGCTCCCATCCAGCGTGCCATTATGGCCGGCGACCGTCTTACCGGTGTCACCGCCATGTATATGGCACAGGGACTGGACACAGGCGACATGATTCTGACGGAGGAAGTGCCGATCACCGCCGAGGACAATTTCGGCACCCTTCATGATAAGCTGGCTGTGGCCGGCGGTATGGCTATGACCCGCGTGATAGAAAAACTGCGGGACGGCACCATCAAAGTCGGAGGCCAAGCGGTCTTAGGA
>JAZSCY010000355.1:0-6427 GCA_045530875.1 Eubacteriales bacterium | reverse complement strand
TGCCGCATCGCCGAGCGGAGAGGACAAGCCTCACCTGACCCGGGTAAATTCCCTGTTTGAAGGGAAGGACACCGCCGAGTGGATCGGGGAGGGATGCGTGCAGAGCGGCCGTATGAAGTTTGACGTATCCGCGCCCGAGGTGCTGGTGGGCGACGGTTTTGCGGTGGATCATCCCGTGCCGATCCGTTCCATCCGTCCCGGGGATAAGGATATTATCGTCCTGGGTACCGTGTTCGGCTCCACCACCAAGGAAATCCGCAACAGTACCAAATTGGCGGTTAATATCGGTATTACTGACCGGGATTCCTCTATTTTCATCAAAACGCAGATCACCGAGGATGCCCAGGACGAGTTGTTCGGCATCTTTAAAAACGGATCGGCTTTGGCAATCCGTGCCGATGTGAAAGTGGACAAATTCGACGGGGAGATCTATCTGCAGTACTCCCACGTGCAGAAAATAAAGCAGATCAAGCGGGAGGATAACGCCCCCGAAAAACGGATCGAGCTTCATCTGCACACCTGCCAGTCCGCCATGGACGCAATAGCCAAGCCGGAAGATGTGGTGGAAACCGCCCATCGCTGGGGACACGAAGCCGTTGCCATTACGGATCACGGCAATCTGCAGGCGTTCCCCACCGCCATGCTGAAAGCGGAAAAACTGGGTATGAAGGTCATCTACGGCGTGGAGGCCTATTTTGTGGACGATACCGCCCGTGCCGTGTACGGAAAAGGCGTGTCCGATCTGCAGGAGGAAGTGGTGGTGTTCGATATCGAGACCACCGGCCTGTCCCCCCAAACCTGCAAAATTACCGAAATCGGCGCCGTCCGTGCCAAGGGCGGAGAAGTGCTGGAAGTATACAATTCTCTGGTCAATCCCGGTGTGCCGATCCCGGAGGAAGTGGTCAGACTGACCGGCATCACCGACGAAATGGTGAAAAATGAGCGCCCCATTGAAGAGGTGCTGCCGGAATTTTTGTCCTTCGTGGGCGATCGGATGCTGGTGGCCCACAATGCGGGATTTGATGTCAGCTTTATTAGAAAAGCCGCCGAGGATCAGGGAATCCCCTTTACCAACGGCTATCTGGATACAGTGGCTATGTCCCGCTATGTAAATCCGGAGTTGAATAAGCACAAGCTGGATTCGCTGGCTGCCTATTTCAAACTGGGCGAATTCAATCACCACCGGGCGTCGGATGACGCGGAAATGCTGGCCATGATCTATCAAAAAATGGTGGATAAGCTGGCGGATGAGGGTATCCGTACCATGGACGCCTTGAACACCGCCATGAGCAGTCGCTCCGATCCCTTGAAACTGAAAACGTACCACCAGATCATTCTGGTGAAGAACTCCGTCGGTCTGAAGAATTTGTATCGCCTGGTGTCCGATTCTTTTCTGAAATATTACCGACGCAATCCCCGTATCCCCAAAACCCGGCTGATGGAATTGAGAGAGGGATTGATCATCGGCTCTGCCTGCGAGGCGGGGGAGCTGTTCACCGCAGTCCTGGAAGGAAAACCCCAGAATGAACTGGAGGAGATCGCCTCCTTCTACGATTATCTGGAAGTCCAGCCCATCACCAACAACCGCTTTTTGGTGGAGCAGGGAAAGGTGGCGGACGATGAGGCTTTGCGCAATCTGAACCGGAAGATCATTGAACTGGGCAAAAAACTGGGCAAGCCGGTGGTGGCCACCTGCGATGCTCACTATCTGGATCCGGAGGATGAGATTTTCCGCCGCATCATCCTCTCCGGCATGAAATTCTCCGACGCGGATAAGATTACGGAGTTGTACTTCCGCACCACGGAGGAGATGCTCGCCGAGTTTGATTATCTGGATCCGGAAACCGCCCGGGAGATCGTCATCGAGAATCCCAAAAAGATCTCCGACATGATCGAAAACGTCCGTCCCATTCCCACCGGCAACTATCCGCCCCACATCGACGGCGCGGAGGAAGAGCTGACGGAAAAATGCTGGGAGTTGGCGAAATCCCTCTACGGCGATCCGTTGCCGGAGCAGGTGTCCGCCCGTCTTGCCCGTGAATTGGATTCCATTATCAAAAACGGATTCGCCATCATGTATATCATCGCCCGAAAACTGGTGGAAAACAGCGAATCCAAAGGATATCAGGTGGGCTCCCGCGGATCGGTGGGATCCTCCTTTGCCGCCACCATGGCGGGAATCACTCGAGTCAATCCCCTGCCGCCCCACTATCGGTGCCCAAAATGCCGCCATACGGAATTTGTGGAGGATGGCTCCGTGGGATCCGGATTTGATCTGCCGCCGAAGGTTTGCCCCGAATGTGGAACTCCCATGGCACAGGACGGACACGATATCCCCTTTGAAACCTTCCTTGGCTTCTACGGCGATAAAACCCCGGATATTGACCTGAACTTTTCCGGTGATGTGCAGGCGGATGCCCATAAATTCACCGAGGTGCTCTTCGGTAAGGGAAAGGCGTTCAAGGCCGGTACCATCGGTACGCTGGCGGATAAGACCGCATTCGGATATACAGCGCATTTTCTGGAGGACAAAGGCCTTTCCGTCAACCGGGCGGAGATGGAGCGTCTGATCGGCGGCTGTCTGGGTACCAAGCGTACCACGGGTCAGCATCCCGGCGGCATCATCGTCGTGCCTCAGGAGTACGATATCTACGATTTCACTCCCATCCAGCACCCTGCGGATAAGGCGGATTCCGATATTATCACCACCCATTTCGCGTTTACTTATCTGCACGATACGATCCTCAAACTGGATATTCTCGGACACGATATTCCCACCAAATATAAGCGTATGGAGGAATTCTCCGGCGTCAGCATCCTGGATGTGCCGCTGACGGATCCCATCACCTATCAGGGATTTACCTCCACGGAGCCCATCGGTGTTTCCCCGGAGCAGATCGACGCAAAAACCTCCACTCTCGGCCTGCCTGAGATGGGAACGAACCTGAGCCGGGACGTGCTAATGGAAGCACAGCCCAAAAACTTTGCGGATCTGTTGCAGATCGAGGGTTTGACCCACGGAAAGGGAATGTGGGTGGGCAATGCCCAGGATCTGATCCGGGACGGGGTATGTACCGTCTCCCAGGTTATCGGGTGCCGTGACGACATCATGCTGACGCTGATCCAGAAATACGGCGTGGAGAAGGGCAAGGCCTTCAAGATCATGGAGTTCGTCCGGAAAAACAAAAAGGGATCCAAGATCCCCGAAGATATGATGTCCACCATGGTGGAGCAGGGCGTACCCCAGTGGTATATTGATTCGTTGCAGAAGATCCGCTACATGTTCCCCAAAGCCCATGCGGCGGCCTACGCCATCGATGCCATCCGTCTGATGTGGTATAAGATCTACTATCCCGTGGAATTCTATGCCGGCTATTTCTCCGCCGCACCCGGAGGCTTTGACTCCGAGATCGTTATGCGCGGCAAGAAATACGTGTACGATACCATGATGGATCTGAAAAAGCGGAAGAGCGAGCTTCTTCAGAAGGATATTGAAATCTACAACGCGCTGCTTCTGGTCAATGAGTATTATCAGCGTGGATTCACCTTCCTTCCCGTGGATTTGCAGAAATCCCACGCCCGCAAATTCGTGCCGGAAAACGGAAAGATCCGCTTGCCCTTCGGCTCCTTGCCGGGCTTGGGTGAGACGGCGGCGGATAACATCATGCGCTGCCGCGACGAGAAGGAGATCTATTCCATTGAGGCGCTGAAGCGGGAAGCGGGCATATCCAAGACGGTTGTGGAGATTTTGGAGCGTAACGGCGTACTGAAAGGCCTCACCGCCACCAATCAGCTCACCCTGTTTTAAAAAGAAAAACGGTTGGATTTTCTCCAACCGTTTTTTAATATTATTTTGCCAGCTTGGTCAGCAGATCCGTCATCAAAGCGTCCCGACGAATCCAGTTCACATAGCGGATCAGATGCCGCGTGTGATCGAATGCGTAATGATGATCGTATTCCGGGATGGGGGCCGGCATGAGATAGGAGGTCATGAACCGATCTCCCTCGTTGAGCAGCCATGCTACCGCCGTTACGTCCCAGATGGGGCGGGTCCATGCCGTTCCTTTGGCGTAGGATTCCGCTTCACGGATGGTGTTTTTCGCCAGGTAATCCGCAAGAGGATTTTTTTCGGCCAGCCAGTATTCCAACTCCGGTCCGCTGAGCGTGAAGGCCTGCACCACTTCCTTGCAGGGCAGAATTACCAGCGGGACGCCGCATCCGAAGAGAACACGGGCGCCGGCCACATCCTGGCGCAGATTGAATTCCGCATTATTGGCACAGTGGATGGAATGCCCGCCCAGCCAAACCACGGTGATCCGTTCCTTCAGGGTGGGGTCCATCACCAGAGCGGACGATACATTTGTGATAGCGCCGAGGGCCACCACGTATAAAGGATTCTCCGCCGTATACTCTTTGGAAAGTTCAATCAGCGCACGGGCGGCAGGGGAGTCCACCGGCTCATCCTCCCGTGTCATGAAACGGGCAGAGCCGCGATAAGTTTTCTCCTTCATTTCGCCGCATCCGGCCAGATCGAGGATTTTCAGAATCTCATGGTAGCTTGCCTCCATGCCTTCCTCAGCCGAGGATACTTTCTTATTCAGAAAGGGCGCGGCGTAGATCTCGCGCAGGTGGCATTTGTCCGAGGAACGCAGTGTATACGCGATGGCAAACTGGTCATCGATTTCGTTGAAGGCATCGGTGTCCAGCACCATGTCTACTTTGCCCTCGGGGATTTCCATGTTTTTCAGTCGTTGTGCTTCCGTCATAATCTGTACACCTCCGTATCTGCCGCTATTATACAGGATTGCCCCGGTTTTGTCAATGTATTATTAAATAAATCTTAAAAATACGGCTTGTCATAGAACCGCCACCGCCTGCATAAAGATGTACAAACCACAGAACAGATGCGGAGGAAACAGCATGACAGGAGCAGAAATCTACAAGGATATTGCCACACGTACCGGTGGGGATATCTATATCGGCGTAGTGGGTCCGGTACGCACCGGGAAATCCACGTTTATCAAAAAGTTCATGGAAACGGTGGTCATCCCCAATATCCAGGGCGAGCACGACAAGACCCGTGCCCGGGATGAATTGCCGCAAAGCGCCGGCGGGCGGACGGTTATGACCACCGAGCCCAAATTCATCCCCGATGAGGCGGTGCAGATCCGGGTAGGGGAGTGCGGCCGGGTCAACGTGCGCATGATCGACTGCGTGGGCTATCTGGTGCCCGACGCCATCGGGAACACGGAAAACGGGACACCCCGCATGGTCCATACCCCCTGGTCCGAGGAGCCGCTTCCATTCGATGAGGCGGCGGAAATGGGTACCCGGAAAGTGATTCTGGAGCATTCCACCATCGGGATGCTGGTCACCTCGGACGGATCCTTTGGGGATATTCCCAGGGAGAGTTATCTGGAGGCGGAGGGAAGGGTAGCCCGTGAGATGCAGGCAATCGGCAAGCCCTTTGCCGTGATCCTGAACTCTGCGGAGCCTGCCTCTGCCCGGGCAGAAAGCCTGGCCATGGAATTGGAGGAAAAATACGGCGCTCCCGTGGCGCTGGTGAATTGTCTGGAATTGAACGGAGAGGATATCTCCCACATCCTCCATATGCTTCTCATGGAGTTCCCCATCCGGGAGATTTCGGTGGGAATGCCCGGCTGGAGCTGTGCCTTGGATGCGGATCATTGGCTGCGCTCGGCCATGGAGGAGGCTTCGCTGAGTGCGGCCCGATCCATCACCAAGGTGGGGCAGGTGCCCGGGGTGTACGCACCGGCTCTGCGGGATGCTCTGCAGAATGCTCTGCAAGCAAGCAAAGTGCCGGAGGGGGAGGTGTCCGTCCGTGCCACCGGCATCGATTTGGGTGTCGGGAAAGCACAAATGGAGATCCAGCTGCCCGAATCTCTGTATTATTCTGTTATCGGTGAGTGGACGGGGCTGGACATCCGCAGCGAAAAGGATCTTCTCTGCGCTCTGCGTTCTTTGAGCGATGCCAAGCGGGAATACGATAAGTACGCGTCCGCTATACAGGAGTTGGAGGCAAGCGGATACGGGATCGTCATGCCGGATGTGGATTCGCTCCGGCTGGAGGAGCCCCAGATCGTCAAGCAGGCGGGCGGGTACGGCGTGCGTCTGCGTGCATCCGCTCCGTCCGTTCATATGATCCGTGCGTCCATCGAAACGGAGATCAATCCCGTGGTGGGGACGGAACAGCAGTCGGAGGAGTTGGTCCGGAATCTCCTGACGGATTTTGAGGAGGATCCCAAGCAGATCTGGCAGTCCAATCTGTTCGGGCGGTCGCTGTATGAATTGGTCAACGATGGGCTTCATGCCAAGTTGGCCCATATGCCCGATGATGCCCGCCAGAAGCTGGGCGAAACGCTGTCCCGGGTGATCAACGAGGGAAGCGGCGGACTCATCTGCATCA
>JAZSCY010000036.1:0-4104 GCA_045530875.1 Eubacteriales bacterium | reverse complement strand
TTGTCGCTTATTGCCGACGGTATCCCCCATGCGATGCATAAAATCATCGAAGGATCGGAATTTTCCGCCCCGTTTCCGCTCTGCCAGCAGGGATTCCACAAAGGGACGTCCCAAATTTTTGAGAGCCAGCAAGCCAAAGCGGATGTTCTTTCCGTCCACATGGAAATCCCGATCGCTGTCGTTCACATGCGGGGGCAGAATTTTGATGCCCAAGCGGGTACATTCTGCGATATACTCCGCCATTTTATCCGCCGAGCCGAGGACGGAGGTAAGAAGTGCGCTGTTGTATTCTCTCGGATAATGGGCCTTCAGATAGGCGGTACGGTAAGACAGCACACCGTAGGCCGCCGCATGGCTTTTGTTGAATGCGTAATTGGCAAATCCCACGATCTCCTCAAAGAGATCGGCGGCGGCGGTTTCATCAATGCCCCGCTCCTTGGCACCGGCCAGAAACGATGCCCGCTCGCTTTCCAGAACGGACAGCTTCTTCTTGGAGATAGCACGGCGCACAATGTCCGCCCGGCCAAGGGAATAGCCCGCCACTACCCGGAAGATCTGCATGACCTGCTCCTGATACACGATGCATCCGTTGGTGACATCCAGTATGGGTGCCAGCAAGGGCGTGGCGTATCGGATACGGGATCGGTCGTGGCTGTTTTCAATATATTTGGGGATGGAATCCATGGGACCGGGACGATACAGTGCGATGGCCGCAATAATATCGTCGATCCGCTCCGGCTTCATTTGCATCAGCGTTTGCCGCATGCCGCCGGATTCCAACTGGAACACTCCCTCAGTTTTGCCCGCCGTGATCAGATCGAAGGTACGGCGATCGTCCACAGGAATGGTGGAGATATCGAAGGTGGGATCCTTTTCCCGGATCTGCTCCTCCGCCTGGGAAATGATCGTCAGGTAGCGGAGCGCCAAAAAGTCGAATTTCAAAAGGCCCAGATCGGCCACTGTATTCATATCGAACTGGGTGACCGGAATGGTGCTGTTGACGGCAAGAGGGACGTATTCGCTGATCGGTCTCTCCGTAATCACCACGCCGGCGGCATGGGTGGATGCATGGCGGGGCATTCCTTCCAGCGCCATGGCGGTATCCACCAGGCGGCGCACATCGGGATCCTCATCATACATTTTTTTGAGGCCGTCCAGTTTCAGGGCATCGGCCAACGTGATCCCCAAGGTGCGGGGAATCTGACGGGCCACCTCATCCACATCCGCATAACTCATACCGAGCGCCCGTCCCACGTCACGGATGACGGCGCGGGCGGCCATAGTACCGAAGGTAATGATCTGGGCGGTATGATCCGCTCCGTATTTTTCCCGCACATAGGCGATGGCTTCATCCCGTCGGTCGTAGCAAAAATCGATATCGAAGTCAGGCATGCTGACCCGCTCCGGATTCAGAAAACGCTCAAAGAGCAAGTCAAAGCGCAAGGGATCGATGTCCGTGATACCCAAAAGATACGCTACAAGACTGCCCGCGCCTGATCCTCGTCCGGGTCCCACAGGGATTCCCACGGATTTGGAATGGCGGACGAAATCCCACACGATCAAATAATACTCGCTGTATCCCATCCGTGCGATGACGGACAATTCGTACTCGATGCGCTCCCGGTACTGGGATTCTTCCCTTCCCGCCGTATAAACGATATGGCCGGCCGCCACACGGGATGCCAGGCCTTCCCACGCCAGGCGGGCCAAGTACTCGGACGGTTCCGATCCGTCCACGGGCCGGAAGCGGGGGAGCTGTGTCTCGCCGAACGTGAAATGGAAATCGCACATATCGGCGATCTTGGCGGTATTGGCAAGCGCGCCGGGATACGTATCAAAAAGCCGCTCCATCTCCGCGGTGGATTTCATATAGAACTCATCGGTTTCAAAGCCGATGGGGCGTCCGTCGGTGATCACGTTGTTGGTTTGGATGCACATTAGGATCGCCTGGGAATCCGCATCCCCCCGACGCAGATAATGCACGTCGTTGGTAGCCACCAGGGGAATGCCGGTCTTCTCTGAGATCTCCAAAATCGCCCGGTTTACCGTCTTCTGCTCTTCCAGGCCGTGATCCTGTATTTCCAGATAAAAATGATCCTCCCCGAAGATATCCCGCATCTCCCGGGCGTATTTTTCCGCCTCCTCGTATTCCCCGCTGACGATATGCCGGGGGATATATCCGGCCAGGCAGGCAGACAGAGCGATCAATCCCTCATGATGCTGACGGAGAAGTTCCATATCCACACGGGGTTTGGAATAAAATCCTTCCGTGAAGGCCAGGGACACCATGCGGATCAGATTCCGGTATCCCGTTTCATTCTCGCAAAGGAGAACCAGATGATAACTGGAGGTGTCCAGATCGTGTACTTTATCGAATCGGCTGCGCTTGGCCACATAGACCTCACATCCGATGATCGGCTTTACACCCTCTTTTACGCAAGCTTTATAGAACTCCACCACACCGTACATGACGCCGTGATCGGTGATGGCAACCGCGTCCTGCCCCATTTCCTTGGCACGGCGCGGAATATCTGCCACACGGCATGCGCCGTCCAAAAGACTGTATTCACTGTGCAGATGCAGATGGGCAAACCGTTCCATAAAGGCCTCCTCCTATATTCAGTCTTCAATACCCGCCGCGCGGGCAAAATCAATAATCTTGGCAAGCCGGTGGCTGACGCCGGATTTGGTAATCGGCGGTTCGTGGGCATTTCCCAATTCCGTCAGGGACATCTGGTCATGCTTAACGCGAAGCTCCGCCGTCATTTTCAGGGATTCCGGCAATGTTTGTATCACTCCGCACTCAGCCATGCGGCGAATGGTCTGTATTTGTTTATCGGAGGCCTGCAGAGCCTTTTTGATATTGGCCGTATCGCAGTTCACCTGCCGATTGATGTTGTTGCTGAACTCACGGGCCAGGCGGGTATTCATGTAATCAAACACCGCCGTATTGGCGCCGATATAGGCAAAGAAATCCGAGATGGATTCTCCATCCTTGATGTAGAGGATGAATCTGTTTTTGCGCACGGTTTTGGATGCGCTGAAGCCTACCGATGCAAGAAGCGTCCCGATAGCCTCGCATTCCTCCCGTGTATCCGTGGCAAATTCCATATGATTTCGCTTTTCGGGATCGGTGACGGATCCGCGAAGCAGAAACAGTCCCCGCAGAAAATGCGACATACAGCTGGCGCATTTGACACGCTTTTCGTACCCTGCGATCTGCTGTGCCCGCTCGATGGGATCGGATACCGTTTCGTACAGGGATTGTGCGTCCTTCAATGCATGGACACAGCATTTTTTCTTCACAGGCAATTCTGCCAGAGATTCCCTCAATTTTTGGGCATAGGATTTTTCCGACATAACGATCACACAGTAGAACCGTACGCTCCGTCCATATTCCGATGGATGACGACGGAATTGTATCCGTTTTCAAGGAATATGGTGTTCAGCCGATCGGCGATGGCCACAGAGCGGTGCTGACCGCCTGTGCATCCCACGGCTACGGTAAACTGTTTTTTTCCTTCCTTCTCGTACAGCGGAAGCATAAAGAGAAAATACTCCCGCAGACGTTCTATGTACTGATGCGTCTCCGGGAAGGAGAACACGTAGGCGTTCACCTCCGGATCCAGTCCGTTTTTCTCCCGCATACCTTCCACATGATAAGGATTGGGGAAACAGCGGACATCAAACACCGTATCTGCCTCCGGCGGAATTCCGTACTTGAAGCCGAAGGACATACAGCAGATATAGATTCCTTTATGGGTATCCCCCATCAGAGCATGCTCCAGAAGCTGCTTCAGCTGTGCGGGGGTGATGTCGGAGGTGTCGATCCGCACATCCGCGCACTCGTAGGCTTCCCGCAAGATCTGCCTCTCCTTGATGAGGGCATCGCTCATGCCGGTACCGAAGCGGAGTGTCAGCGGATGCATTCGCCGGGTAAACTTATAACGGTTGATAAGCACGTCATCCCGGCAGTCCAGATACACCACACGGCAGTTGTCTCCGGCTGCCCGCAGAGATTGGACCAGCGGAGAAAGCGGACTGAAATCGGATGTACAACGCACATCGGTTACGATGGCAAGCTTGTCCCCGGAGGATGCATTC
>JAZSCY010000235.1:0-3903 GCA_045530875.1 Eubacteriales bacterium | reverse complement strand
AGATATCAACTGTATAAAGCCTTCGAAGGCCTGCTTTACCCAAGCAATCTGTTAAAATGGGGAGAAAGCAGCGAAAACAACGCAGCGGCTGATCAATTTATGGAAACGATACTGTCATGCATTCGCTGCGATGCCGAGGATGACCGACCGGATATGTGGGTAGAGGATCGGATTGAATTGGGACTTAAATCCGCGATACGATCCATATCTTTGGGGAATCAAGAAGACGCTCTTTCGAAAATTGCAATTGTGGCAAAGTTGTTAGAGGAAACGATGCAGATCACAGACGAGGTGCTTTTGCCGACGTCATGTCGTTTTCTTGAAGGCATGGTGTGGAAAGCCAAAGAGGATTGGCATAGTCCTCGTAACGATCCGGACGCTTTTCAAGAACGAATGATATTTATTTACACGCAGATGAATGAAGTAACGACTTGTTATTGTATATATCCAAGCAATGTGTTATGGGATTTGCAGAGAAAAGATTTTGATCCTCTTCGCAATCACCCGGAATTTGAAAAACTCTGCGATCGTGTAAAAGCGCTGATTGTCACCAAACCAAAGGAATCGTAATCCCCGCCCCGCCCTGTGCGGGGCTTTTCTTTGCTTTTTTTAATTCCTTAAGAAATCTTAAATTGTTTCCACTTTTCATTTAATCTCTCTTTTGCTATAATGTATGCAGAAACGAAAATGCGAGGTGTAACCGCCATGTACCGTATTTTGATTTGCGATGACGAAAAGGACATCGTTTCGGCTTTGGAGATCTATCTCCGCGCCGACGGATACGAAACCCTTTGTGCCGGAAACGGTGCGGAAGCGTTGGACATCCTATCCCGGGAGGAGATTCATCTGATCCTGATGGACATCATGATGCCAAAGATGGACGGGCTCACCGCCGTGGCACGCCTGCGGGAGGAATACAACGTGCCCGTAATCCTGCTCACCGCCAAGGGAGAGGACGCGGACAAGGTTCTGGGGCTGAACATCGGTGCGGATGATTACGTAACAAAGCCCTTTCACCCGGCGGAGCTGTCCGCCCGGGTGCGCTCCCAGCTCAGACGGTACACCGCTTTGGGAGGAGTGAAGCAGGACGATGAAATCCGTCTGGGCGGCATCACGCTGGCCGAGCGATCCCGCACCGTGACGCTGGACGGGGATCCCTTGTCCCTCACGCCCAGGGAGTTTGATATTCTCCGCCTTCTGATGAAGCATCCGGGGCAAATCCTCTCCCCTAAGGAGATCTATCGCCAGGTATGGAAAGATTCCCCCTACGGAGCGGAGGGCACGGTGGCCGTACACATCCGCCATCTGCGGGAGAAGATTGAGATCGATCCCGCCTCCCCCCGCTATCTGCGTGTGGTGTGGGGACAGGGATACGTGATGGGCGAACATAACGATGGAGGTATAAAACGATGAAGCTTCTGCACAGCAGCGCAGCAAAAATATTCCTCGGCGCGTTGGCGGTCATTCTTCTGCTGACGGCCGTAGCCGCCTCTTTTCTGTCGGTGATCATTTATGCCGGCGATGTGGACCGCATGTCCCAGGCGTATGTGGAGAGTACCGTTTTCCGGGAGATGCTGGTCCTCGATGAGGAAAAGATCTGGAGCGCCTATCTGCGGGGAGATGATCCGTCGGAGATTTACAAGCATTCCAACGTGCTGTTCCAGATCAAGGATGATGCCTACAACATCGTGGCCTCCTCCGACATTCCCCTCCCGAACACGGAGGCAGACCGAAAACTGCAGTACTCCATTCTGCGGCGGGAATGGTACGGCGACGATTACGACTCCCCGCGGTACCAGATCACCCTGCAGGTGAATCCGGATTTTCCCCACAGCGATGTGTATAAGACACTGCACGAGGGACTGAGCACCTTATTCCCTCTCCGATACGCCATGCCATACATTGCCGCTGGCTGTGCCGTTCTGTATGTAATTCTGCTGATCCTTCTGATGTGTGCGGCAGGTCATCGGCGCAAATCCGAGGAGATCACCCGCAGCTGGTTTGACAAGATTCCGCTGGATCTGCTGCTTGGCGGATACATTCTGCTATTCGCTCTGCATATCGCCGTCATCGATTCTATGTGGGATCTGCCTTGGCGCGTTCTGCTCGCCCTCGGTGTTGCCGCCGCTTTTGTGGATGCGGTGTTGCTGACTGTTTTTTTCACCAGTCTGGCCGTTCGTGTGAAATCCGGCACCGTTCTGAAAAACACCGTGATCTGGCAGAGTGTCCTTCTTATCTGGCGCATCCTCGCGTTCCTCTGGCGCCGCATCGTATGGCCCGTCCTCCGTTTCATCGGCGGCGGCATCCGGCGTGTATTCCGATTCCTTGCCCGCACTCTCGGAGCGATCCCCCTGATCCCGAAAACCGCCCTGCTGATCGCAGTCAACGGGGTGGCGGATCTTCTCATTCTCCTCATCACCCGCGGGGTGCCGATGATCGGTATTCTGTTTCTGCTTGTCAAGGATGGCTGTCTTGCCCTGATCTGGCTTGCCTCCGTCTCCATGATGCAAAAGATCCAGGTGGGCGGAGAACGGATGGCGGCGGGACATCTGGATGCCCCCGTGGAGGAAGAATATCTAATGGGGGATTTCAAAAAATTTGCCCACACTATGAATCAGCTGGGCGAGGGCATGGGCCGTGCCGTGGAGGAGCGGATGAGGAGCGAACGATTCCGGACGGAGTTGATCACCAACGTATCCCACGACATCAAGACGCCCCTCACCTCCATCGTCAACTACGTGGATCTGATGAAAAAGGAAAACGTGACACAGGAACCGTTGGCGGAATACATCCGTGTGCTGGATCGGCAATCCGCCCGGCTGAAGAAACTGACGGAGGATCTGATCGATGCCTCCAAGGCGGCTACGGGAAACGTAAGCGTAAATCTCACTGCCTGCGACGCCGCCGTGCTGATGGATCAGATCGAGGGCGAATACGGCGAGCGGCTGGATGGACGGCAGTTGACCCTGGTGGTCACCAAACCGGATTTCCCTGTCACCATTCAGGCGGACGGACGGCTGATCTGGCGGGTATTTGACAATCTGATGAGCAACATCCTCAAATACGCCATGCCCGGATCCCGTGTCTATCTGAATCTGATCGCGGAGGATGAGTATGCCCATTTCGTGTTCCGCAATATGTCCGCCGATCCCCTGAATATTCCCGGCGAGGAACTTCTGGAACGGTTCACCCGGGGAGATTCCTCCCGCTCCACGGAAGGAAGCGGACTCGGGCTGTCCATCGCCAATTCCCTGACGGAATTGCAGGGAGGAAAACTGGCGTTGCACGTGGACGGGGACCTGTTCAAGGTCACCCTCACGTTCCCCATAAAGTAAGAAGAAGGACGGCCACACGGTCGTCCTTCTTCTTGTTAAAACAAAATATGCACGTCAAATCGGCGCCCGCATCGGGGACATACCGCCGTGTGCTTGCCCCGGCGATGGGGCAGACGGAGATTGGACCGGCAATCCGGGCATTTCCGGTACACCGCTTCCCGGCACTCCTTGATCCGACGCCACTGGAAACGGAAGAAATTCTTTGTGGAATTCCACAATTTCAAAAACCACTCGTTCTCCCGACGGCGGCGGGCGATGTTTTTGGAAAACATCCGGAACGTGGTATAACCCAGGCAAAGCCAGGCCAGGATGTACAAAACGGGAGATTCCGTAACCGTGCCCACGATCCACAATGCCATCCACACCACACTCAGCCCGTAATACAGCGCATCCAAGTCGGAGGCCAAGCGGTCTTAGGAAGACAATAGAGAGGGACAACTCCTTGGCTCACAGAACGACATGGCTACGATCCGACTTGGCCAGGATGTACAAAACGGGAGATTCCGTAACCGTGCCCACGATCCACAATGCCATCCACACCACACTCAGCCCGTAATACAGCGCATCC
>JAZSCY010000366.1:0-7259 GCA_045530875.1 Eubacteriales bacterium | reverse complement strand
GTAACCTGTGCGTAGGGGAAGACACCAAGTACACCTACAACACCAACTGTAAGTTGAGTAAACTCCTTTGGAAGGATACCAACGGCACGGTAACCAAGTACGTGTACGGTCGCGGTCTCATTGGCGAAGAGACAAACAGCTCCTTTACAACCTATCACTTCGACTGCCGTGGTAGCACCGTAGCGTTGACTAATGCAAACGGTACCATTACCGATACGTTCCACTACGATACCTACGGTAAGCTCATTAGCAGAACTGGTACCAGCAATGTCATCTTCCTCTACAATGGCCGTGACGGAGTTGTAACCGATACCAACGGACTTATTTATATGAGAGCCCGTTACTATAGTCCGGATATGCGCCGGTTTATCAACGCGGATATCGTCGCAGGTGCCATTTCCGAAGCCGTAACCCTCAACCGATTCGCTTATGCGAATGGTAATCCTGTTAATTATATCGATCCCTTTGGGTTGGCTGCTTGGCCGAATTGGCTGAAAGTTGGAATTGGTGCTGTTGTTATCGGAGGTTTGGCAGTGGCAACAGCAGTAGTAACTGCTCCTGCGGCTATGGTGGTTTGTGGAGCGGCACTTACTGGCGCTGTAATTGGAGGAGCAGGTGGCGCGGTATCTGGATATATAGAAAATGGCTGGGATGGAGCTGCAACTGGATTTATGACAGGAACTATTGCGGGCGGTGCTTCAGGAGTGGTAGCAGCGTCGACATTTAATCCTCTTACTGTAGCCGCTTGTAATGTGGCCATTGATGTTGGCGAGTATGTAATGGGGGAATATGCCGATGGAACTGAAGATACAATCACAGCTGGAAAGCTTTTCTTTGAAGCTGGTACAAGTTTAATCTTGGGTAATATTGATATTGAATTTAGAAAGATCAATCTAAAAAATATTAATCCAGTAAAGAAAATTTATTTAGACTTTAAGCCTGGATGGTTGAATGAAGCCGGAGATCTGTTTCATGATTATGAGTTGTTAAAATATATTATAGAAAAAGAGGCTAGAAGGGTAAACCGTGATTACGCTGAAAAACATTTGGTAAGAGCGGGAAAGCATTTTTATGATGTTTTGAGTGCTCAGTTATGGGAGTATGGAATAGATGCTATAAAAGATGAAATCAATGATATTGTAAAATCTGTGATTAGGGATATTTTTAAGAACGATTCTCAGAATGATACAGGGGATTCTGATTTTCAAAAGAAATAATTTTTCTGTACGTAAGGTTTGATATGGATAAAATAGTAGTTTATCTTAGAAACTCAATAATAGTGCCTATCGTGACAGGCACCTTGGGAATTTTACTATTTTTGAATGGGCATAAAATGCTATCTTTGTGGGCAATACATATATATTTGATAGTTCATTTTATTCCTGTCGCATATCAGCTAACTGGAACAATGAATATGAGTTTGTGTGATAATAAAAAAACTATAAAAGTAACACTCAAATCCTTTTGGAGAAAACTTTTTTTCTGTTGCGATTTACATAACAGGATGCATTGGAGGATTTTTCTCACCCAATGTGCCTTGTTGGTATATGTGTGTGTATCTGTCATATTCGACTGTGTATTTTTACTGGATTTTCTTACTGGAAATGTAGCTTTTGTGAAATGGAAACTCATTTGGAAGTTTTTATTTATTGTATTATTTGTCTTGTTCGGTGCAATAATGGTGGCTTCTCGCATTGAGGATTTCTTTATGTATGCCAAGTGGAACAAAAAAGGAAAGAGCCCTCGTCGAAATCTCTTTAGAGAAGAACGTCACACCGCAAATGCATTAAAGATTATAAAACAGAAGCGGGCAATCATAGATTGTCTGCAAAAACATGGTCTTTGTGTTGATAGACAAAAAAAGTACTTTATTTACCACAGTGATTTGCCTCAAATTGAAATGGTTCTTTCAAATGATTTTCCTGAATTGTTCTTGGAATTTTCTCAGGATAAAAGAGGTGTCCGTCTTATTAAGGTGTTTTCAAGCAAAAAAGATCTTTTGATGTTTCAGGTATACATACATGATTTAAAAAACTAAATGTTATTCCCAGGTATAACATAAACTAAATAGTTTTACGCCTTGGTGATCGTTTCTCACCAAGGCTTTTTTCGTCCTTGTCTTGCAAATTCTACCAAACTGTGTTCGACGTTATAATAAGTAGAACCGTGTAACCAAGCGTTCTTCTGACATTTTTATGTATATTTCACAACCCTGACAGCTTCTGTCAGGGTTTTCTTTTACAATGATGAAACTACTGTATCTGCCGCATAAGTGAGGCGTATGAATGAATACGTGCTGCTTGTGCGGCACTTTTTTATTTAACAATATCAAACCCCGGACAGCTTATGTCCGGGGTTAAGAAATCCAATTATTCTTTGCTTTCGCTGTAGTACGGATCAATCATGATTTCCTTGATCTTCGGATAAGCGGCATAAGTGGAAGCCAGACCGCATACTGAGAACATGAGGATAAAGGGAAGAATCACGGCAACAGGGAAGAATACCATGCGCAGCACGTACCAGAATGCCACCACAACGATCACAGCCAGCAGAGCCATGATATTTCTCTTGATGCCGAGGATGGCGAAGAACAGTGCATTTTTCAGAAGCTTCATGATGCTCAAGTCAAAAGTGATCATCATCAGATAGATATACATACGCATGAACGCATACACAATGCACATGGCAAACGTGAGGAAGAAGAAAACGTAGATCATCGTCTCGCCGCTGGCAAGGTTCAGATAGAAGTACAGCAGATCGTAGCCCAGAATCACCATGATTAGAATATCCAGCACGCCAAAGATCAGAGACTGCTTCAGATTCCGCTTGATGGCCTGCCAGAAATCGGACACAATGAACATGCCTTCCTCACGCACCATACTGCGAAGCAGATGGGTTGTGCCCACATTCACCGGGCCAAAGGTGACCAAAAGAAGCGCACCCAAAGCGTACAAAACATAGGTGGCAGTGGAGGGAACGGACACGGTGGACTGTATGCCATAGGTGCCCATCAGCGCGGCAATCAAAGGGGATTGTTCAAAATAGGACGCACCGAGAAGCGGCGCAAACTGCTGATAATAGGGCGCAAAACTTTGGGTGGAAAAGTATCCGGTGGCTGCCAGAAGAATGAAGAAGATGGGGAAGTTTCCAAACACATACAGCAGGTTCACAGACAGCAGCGTGTTGATCTTACGGCCGAGCAGTTTGAAGAAATTGCCCACGGTGGGGTTATCCAGCACCTTTGGCTCGTCATCGGGGACGCCCTCACGCTCTTTCCGAAATCGGTCAAATAAATTGAAGCGGCCTTTTGTTTCGTTTTCTTCGTTTGTGTACTTATTGTTCATGGATAAGTGGGAATCCTTTCTTAGATAATCAGCGGCGACAGAATCTGGATAGCGAACGCGAAACCGGATGCAATCAGAAAATGGACACAGGTTTCACGCACCGGACGGGTGCTGTCGAAGCGCCGCAGAGAATAGGAAAACAGTATAAACACGGCTGTAATGACTGCGTATAACAGGGGCAGAACATAAATGGATGCATCCGCACCGGTAGAGCGGCATATATATAGGGCAACCCCCAAGGAAAGCCCACGGGACAGAAATACAGCCGAGGTAAGCGGGATATCCAGCTTTGTATAGGGGGCAAGCCACAAAATCAATGCTTCCACCAGAATGGAGCGGCAGAGTGTCACTGCGCACAGGGCATAATCCACAAGAAAGTCGCACGTCTCATAGGGGTGGATACTTTGAATGGACAGCGACATAGACGTAGTATCAAACAGACAAGGGAAAAGAAGATAGGAGCAAACTATTCCGCTGCCTGTAAGGATCAGCGTTAGAATCGCTACGAGAAATGCCCGGTCCAGCGGGGTGCTTGCGATCGACGAGTGTTTCATTACACAACCTCCCGAGTGTATCGTTTGGTTGATTATATGTGAACTTGTCCGTCGGTATGATTAGTTTCCGGATAATTCGTCGGCGCGTTTCCGGCATGCATCCATGGCGTCGGAAACCGTTTTTGCCAGATTGTGCTCGCTGAACACAGCCATAGCCCGCTCTGTTGTCCCACGGGGGGAGGTGACGGCGGCTTCCAAGGTTTGCGGGGTGAAATCTGTCTGGATAAGCATCTCAGCCGTACCGATGGCAGAGCGGCAAACAAGCTCCAGCAGCATCTGCGGATCGTCAAATCCGTTGTTTTCGCCCCAGGCGCACATATCGCCGATAAAACGGGCAAAATAGGCGATGGAACTGGAGGTAAGCGCAGTGATGGGGTTCAGCATCTCTTCCTCTGCATCAAACACCGTACCGGAGCAGGAAAAAATGCGGCAGGCCAGGGAATACTCATCATCTGTCACATCGGTTCCGCGGCAGATCGCCGTGACACCGTGCCCTACCTGAAGGGGTGTGTTGGGCATTACACGGATGATCCTCGCACCGGGCAGTGCGTTGGCGATTCTGGCGATTGTGACGCCTGCGGCGATGGACAGAACCAGTTTGTTTTGCGCGTGGACGGAAAAGGATTGCATTACCTGATCGATCAGCTGCGGTTTTACTGCCAGCACAATGACATCGGCCTCGGCGGCGGCAGATGTGGCGTCGGGGGTATAGCGGCACCCCATATCTATCAGAGAAAGACACTTGACCTTGATTGGATCGGACAGGATAATATCAGACGGCTGGAAATGTCCGCTATGAAGCATTCCGCTCAAAATGGCGGATCCCATATTTCCAACACCGATAAATGCGATTGTTTTATTCACGTATTATTAACCTACTTTGCGACATTATAATATATGATACCACATTTTTATGTATCCTTCAATGGGATTCGGTTAATTTTATGTGTCAAAGTGCATATCCTGACTTGCATTCCAGAAAAATACAGTATATAATGTGAATACATAGTACAATTTTACGGGGGCATATGAACAAAGATACAGTAATCCGATATTTTCGGGATCCGCCGGAAATACAGACAGAGCGACTGATTCTGCGCCGTATGAAGAAGACGGATTATCACGATATGTATGAGTACGCCAGCAATCCGGACGTGACGAAATACCTTACGTGGGAGATTCATCCCAGCGCGGCCTATACGCTTCGCTATCTGGCTTATGTGGCAACACGCTACCGCGCCGGTGAGTTTTTTGACTGGGCCGTTGTCCTGCGGGAGAATAATAAGATGATTGGCACCTGTGGGTTTACCTCCTTTTCCTATACCCACAACAGCGCGGAGATCGGGTATGTCCTGAATCCGGCGTATTGGGGAATGGGACTGGCACCGGAGGCTGTGCGGGCTGTTATCCATTTTGGATTTTTGACGCTGAATCTCCACCGCATCGAAGCCAAATACATGGTGGGAAACGACCGCAGTCGGCGGGTTATGGAGAAAGCCGGCATGACATTTGAGGGGATTCAGCGAGAATCCATGTACATCCGGGATGAATACCGGGATATCGGGATATGCTCCATACTATTTCGTGACTTTATGGGATAATAAAATGACGGGACCAATCGTCCCGTCATTTTGTTTGAAATTAGCCTGCAATCAGTGCGCGTGCACCGGCAATACATGCTTCCGCATTGGCAGATGCTTCCTCTGCCGTACGGCCGTTTGCGAGGATGTATACTTTTACCTTCGGCTCCGTACCGGAGGGGCGCACAACCACAAGATTGTCATCCTCCATGAGATAATAAAGCACATCCGATTTGGGGAGTCCTGTGCCGTACGCGGCGCCGTTGCGGAGATCGACTACTTTTTCTTCCAGGAAATCCTTGAAAATAGCCACATCCTTTCCACCGATCATGCTGGGCGGATTCTGACGCAGTGCGCTCATCATAGCGGCCATTCTTTCTTTGCCGTCCACACCGTCCATGGAAATGCTGATGACGCTCTCCTTGAAATATCCGTACTTCTCAAAGATTTCATCCAGCGCATCGATCAGGGTCATGTTGCGGGTCTTATAATAGGCGGCCATTTCGCAAATCAGCAGAGAAGCCACTACCGCATCTTTATCCCGGGCATAGGTGCCTTTCAGATAGCCGTAGCTTTCTTCAAAGCCCAGAAGAAACGTTCCGTGGCCGGCAATTTCATGATTCTTGATTACCTCACCGATGAACTTGAAGCCTGTCAGTACGTTGTAGAGATGGACACCGTGTGCCTCACAGATACGTGTGCACAACTCACTGGTAACGATCGTCTTGACGGCATAGGGCTCTGCGGGCATCTTGCCGGTTTTCTCAAAAGCGGTAGCAATGTATTCCAGAAGAAGAGCACCCATCTGGTTGCCGGTGATGCAGCGGAATTCGCCCTGTTTATCCTTTGCCATAACGCCTACACGGTCGGCATCCGGGTCGGTGGCCACGATCAGATCGCTGCCTACTCGATCGGCAATTTTACGTCCCAGATCAAACGCCTCAGGAAATTCCGGATTGGGGAATTTTACCGTGGGGAAGTTTCCGTCGGGCTGCATTTGTTCGTCTACCGTGTACAGCTGTTTTAGCCCGGCTTTTGCCAGAAGCTGTGGAACCATGGTGGCACCGGTGCCGTGAAGCGGCGTGTAAACAATGGCCATCTCATCAGCCACGGTGGGAATCGCGTCCGGATTGACCGCTTGCTCCATGACCTTTGCCATGTATCTCTCATCCAGGGAGGAATCTGTGATAGTGATCAGTGCAGGATTTGCCTTTTCCGGTGCAGGAACATCACGGAAGATATCCACGCTGGCAATTTCATTGGCCACCGTTTCGGCGTGATCCGGCGGGAGCTGACCACCGTCTTCCCAGTATGCTTTATATCCGTTGTACTGGGAGGGATTATGGGATGCGGTAATGTTGATACCGGCAATGCAGTTTAAATCGCGGATAGCAAAGGAGAGCACCGGAGTCGGCCGCATTTCGGGGAACAGGTATACATGAATACCGTCCGCAGAGAGAACTTCGGCTGCGCGATGGGCGAATTCTTTGGAATTATTCCGGCTGTCGTAGCAGATTGCCACGCCGCGCTCTGCACCTCCAGGAGTTTTTAAAATCAGCCTGGCCAGACCTTCGGTGGCATGAGCCACGGTGTACAGATTCATACGGGCAGTTCCGGCACCCATTTCGGCACGAAGACCGGCTGTGCCGAAGGACATATATCCGTTGAAACGGCCTTTCATTTCATCCTCAGAGCAGACGGCACGCAGTTCTTCTTTTGTTGCTTCATCCACAAAGGGAGAATTGATCCAATGTGTGTAATTTTCTTTGTAGTCAGCCATA
>JAZSCY010000174.1:0-2616 GCA_045530875.1 Eubacteriales bacterium | reverse complement strand
TTTCGCCATGATTTTTATGGCGGTGTTCAACGGTGTGCGCCCTGTTATCGATGCGAAGATCGCCAGTTTGCTTCTGACTGCGCTGGGTGATGCCGCCGTTGCTCTGGTAAACGGGGGAAAATATGATTTTTCCCACATCCTGCATTATCTTCTGTTTCAGTTCGGATTCATGTTCCTGGCCAACATGCTGACGCAGACCTATAACATGATCATGCGTATTGCCGGGGAGCTGGTGACCAATCACATAAAACTGAAGATGCTGTACAAGGCACGCACCATCGATCTTGCCAGCTTCGATCAGCCTGAATTTTATGAAAAGATGGAAAACGCCAGTCGGGAAGCCGGTACAAGGCCTATCCAGATCATGCGCTCCACCTTCAGCATCGTCAGCAGTCTGATTACCATGGTATCCTTCATCGTGGCGCTTTTGCACATCAGCAAAACCGCGCCGATTCTGATTATCGCTCTGTCTCTGCCCTCCGCCATCATCACGTTCGTATATCGGCGGAAGAATTTCCTGTATATGCGCCGCCGCTCCAAGGCAAGACGGCAGATGGCCTACTACAGCAATACGCTGACAAACAAAGATCTGGCCAAAGAAATCCGTCTGTTTGATTTGTCGGATACCTTTATCGGTCACTACAAAACCACCTTCAAGACATACTATAAAGGCATCAAAAAGCTGATTGTCAGTGAGGGAGTGTGGCACATCGCACTGTCCGGGCTGTCCTCGGCGGTGAACTGCTATCTGTTTTTGTACATCGCCCAGATGGTGTATCGAGGCGTACTGAAGTTGGGTGATTATTCCTTTTATACCGGTGCGCTGAAAAGCATATCCAGCGGATTTTCCTCTTTGATCGACACGACCGCTTCCATTTATGAAGGAACGCTGTTTATCGACAACATGATCACCTTCATGAATGAAGAGCAGACGGTGGTTCCCCGTCTGGCCGAGCCTGCTCCACTCAAGCGGCATTGCGGCCATACCATTGAATTGCGCAACGTAAGTTTCCGGTATCCTGGCACGGAAAGAATGGTGATCCGGGGTGTGAATCTCACGCTCCGCGAGGGCGAAACGGCTGTGCTGGTAGGCCTGAACGGCGCCGGGAAAACCACACTGATCAAGCTGATCACCCGTTTGTACGATCCCACGGAGGGCGAGATCTATTTGGATGGACGGGATATACGGGATTACGATCTGAAGGATCTGTACCGGATGTTTGGCATCATATTCCAGGATTTCGGGAAGTACGCCTTTTCCGTAAAAGAGAATATCGCATTCGGTGACATGTCCAAGGAACTGTCCGAGGAGGATATACAGCTGGCGGCCAAGCAAAGCAATTCCCAGGCGTTTATTGAAAAACTGCCGGACGGATACGAAACGCCTCTGATGCGCTATTTTGAGGAGAACGGAATTGAGTTGTCCATCGGCCAGTGGCAGAAGCTGGCCATAGCCCGGGCGTTTTACAGCGATTCGGATATTCTGATTCTGGACGAGCCTACCGCCTCCCTGGATCCCATGGCGGAACAGGAGATTTTCAATCAGTTCGACACGCTCCGTCGGGACAAGACCACCATCTTCGTTTCCCATCGCTTGTCCAGTGCCACTACCGCCTCCAAAATCATCGTTTTGGAGGATGGCAGGATCGTGGAGGAAGGCACACACCGGGAACTTATGGAGTTGGGCGGAAAGTATCACAAGCTGTTTACCACCCAGGCCAAGCGGTACATCACGGAGTCCGATATTCCTCCCCACGATGCCCCGCCGGATGGCCATCGTCCCCCCGTCGGCCGTTATCGGCACGAGAATTGGTAAAAGTGTTGTTTTTACGCCCATTATTTTGCATAATTTCTCACGATATGCCGTTGACATTTCGACTAAATATTCATATAATATAGTATATTATAAATTATTTTGTATATTCATTCTTCAGGAGAATTGCCGTGAACTCGCAAAATTACATTTCTGTATCCAATGAACCTGTAAAAGTTGTCAAATTCGGCGGAAGCTCTTTGGCAGATGCCGAGCATTTCCGCATGGTGCAAAGCATCGTTACTGCCGAATCCAGCCGCCGTTTTGTGGTTCCCTCCGCGCCCGGAAAACGGTTTAACGGAGACGACAAGGTAACGGATCTGTTTTATAAATGCTATGAGGTCTCCGATGACCGCAGTGCGCTGAAGGAAGTATTCGAGAAGGTTAAGGAGCGGTATGAGTTGATCATCCAGGGTCTGGGTCTGACACTCAATCTGTCCGCTGAATACGAATCCATTCTCAGTGCCATTTCCCATCATGCAGGCCGTGACTACGCCGCCAGCCGTGGTGAGTATCTGAACGGCATCATTCTTTCCCATCTGCTGGGATACGATTTCATTGATGCCGCTAAAGTGATCCGTTTCGCGGAGGATGGCTCCTTCGACAGCGAAACCACCAACCGAATTCTCTCCAAGGAACTGGCGCTCCACGATCGGGCGGTTATCCCCGGTTTCTACGGCTCCATGCCCAACGGCACCGTGAAAACCTTCTCCCGCGGCGGATCGGATATCACCGGCTCCATCGTTGCTCGTGCGGTCAATGCGTGCCTGTACGAGAACTGGACCAAGTCGGAGGCCAAGCGG
>JAZSCY010000192.1:0-2185 GCA_045530875.1 Eubacteriales bacterium | reverse complement strand
TTTTAATTACAGATTCTTTCCGTATGCTTCTTCAGCGGCCTTCTTCACATCGTCCAATGCCACCTTCATGTCCGGTGCACGGAAGGAAGCGGTGCCCACAACGAATACGTTTGCGCCGTGGGCTGCGGCCAGGGCGGCGTTAGGTGCATTGATACCGCCATCTACCTGGATATCCATATCCTTGCCCATCTCATTCGCTTTGCGGCGGACGTTTGCAATCTTCTCCAGCATGTCCGGCATGAATTTCTGACCACCGAAGCCGGGTTCTACTGTCATGATGAGAACCATATCCAACTCGTCCATGAAGGGGAACACGGTCTCCGCCGGGAATTTCGGCTTCAGAGACATGGCCGCTTTCATTCCTCTCTCGTGGATGTTCTTCAAAACCTCGTGAAGCTCGTCCTCGCTCAGGCCGATATCGTTGTGAATGGTAACGATGTCCGCACCGGCTGCTTTCAGCGCATCCAGATAGTTCTGAGGCACACAGGTCATCATGTGTACATCCAGAGGAAGATCGGACACGGTATTGATGGCGCGGATCGTATCAAATCCGAAACTCATGTTGGGAACGAACATACCGTCCATGACGTCACAATGGAGCCAGTCGGAGCCAGCGGCATCAGCACGGCGGATTTCGTCCTCCAGATGGAGAAAATCACAGGCGAGAACAGAGGGGGAAGTGAGAATTTTCATAATGCATCTCCTAAATAGTAATTGTAATGAAAGGGTTGCGAGTGCATACCCATCGTAGCAAATTATCCTGCGGCCCATACTATGTATTGGAGGGAAATTGCTTTCCGCAGGCCTTGAGGCATAAGGACGGAACGGGATAGAAAGAAGCAGGAAGTACAGGGATTAGTCCGTCTGTTGCCGATTCATATAGATGAGAATGCTCCGGTTATCCGGGGCATTCTTCGCGCAGAAGACATACGGCATGGGCTGAGAGTCCCAGTTTTTCACCGGTAAATCCCATGTGTTCTTCCGTGGTGGCTTTGATATTCACACGGGAAACATCCACCCGGCAGGCGGTGGCTATGTTGTGACGCATTTCCGGGAGCCAGGCGGCCATTTTCGGCGTCTGGGCAACAATGGTGCAGTCCAGATATTCCAGGGCAAATCCGGCGTCGTATACCTCTCTCACGGCATCCCGCAGAAGATCCATGCTGTTCACATTATCGTAGGCAACAGCAGTATCGGGATAGTGTGCGCCGATATCCTTCATCCCGGCGGCACCGAACAGGGCATCAATCACTGCGTGAATAAGAGTATCACCGTCTGAATGGGCATCCAAAGTCAGATCGCAGGGGATATTGACGCCGCCGATCACAAATGGCCGGCTGCCGCCAAAACGGTGTGCGTCGTATCCGTGGCCGATTCTCATTTGATCTCCTCCCGTCGTCTTTTCAAAATCGCCTCCGCTATGACCAGATCATTTGGAGTGGTCAGTTTTATGTTTTCGTTCCCGCATTCGACCATTTTGACCTTGAAGCCAAGCCGTTCGATCAGCATACTGTCATCCGTGGCACGTATATTGTCCTTTTCAGCGGTGTAGACTGCCGCACGGTACATATCCGCCATAAACACTTGGGGAGTTTTAGCCAGCCATACTGTGTTTCTGTCGGGAGAATCCTTTGCAAATCCGCTTTCGGTTGCGATCTTTACCGTGTCGCGGGACCGTTCTGCGGCAATAGCAGCGCCGTGCTCATAGGCGGCTCGGACGGTATTGTCGATTATCTCTGTGGTAATCAGACAGCGGGCACCGTCATGTATGGCAACATATTCGGATTTTTCCGCGATGGCATCAAATCCGCGTTTTGCCGATTCCTGCCGGTCGCTACCGCCGGCAATCACTTTTACTACCTTCGAGATGCCGTACTGGTCAACATACTCTCGGCAGCGCTGAATGTCGGATTCACGGGTAACGATGATGATCTCATGTATATAGGAGCTCGCCTCAAAAGCGCGAAGGGTGTGCACAAGAGCAGGCACAGAGCGGACCGGACAAAACTGCTTCGGCCCAAACTCCGACCCAAAACGCTCACCGCTTCCTGCAGCAAGAACAACAGCGGATGCAAAATGTCTTTGATTCTTCGACGGGGAGAGTGCGCGCAGGGTATCGGCGATTTTTCGGATCACAGAATTCATGGCAGTCATCCTTCCCGAAAATGATTATTTGCATTATTAT
>JAZSCY010000033.1:0-6406 GCA_045530875.1 Eubacteriales bacterium | reverse complement strand
GTTCATCCTGAGCCAGGATCAAACTCTCTGAAAAATTGTATATTAACCGGGTTTCCCCGGATAACATCTCTCAGAGCTGTTTTTGGCTCTTTACTATTTATAAGAGTTCAAATAAATTCAAAAGAATTTTTTGGAGTCTTTCTACTTCCTGTTAAGGAAATAGGTTGTCTTGTTGTTCAATTTTCAAGGAGCTTCGCTGTCTTGCCGACAGCCTGTATATTATATCACCGCACCCCAATCTTGTCAATACCTTTTTGAAACTTTTTTCGAGTTTTTTCCGTATCGACCGGCTGCGCTGATCCCTTCCTTCCCGGAAGGCTTTATGAGTATACCACCTTTCCCTCCTTTTGTCAACTCCTTTTCTCCCTTTTTTCCCTTTTGCGCATAATCATCCCACTTCCGTGCACTCTAATTGTGCGAGGTGCTGTATGATCACTGTTTTTTTCCGTACACTTATCATTTACACGTTCCTTTTGGCTGCCATGCGCTTTCTGGGAAAGCGGCAGGTGGGAGAATTGCAGCTGTCCGAATTGGTTACCACCCTGATGCTGTCGGAATTGGCCGTCATGCCGATTGCCGACGGAGATATTCCCATCGCGTACGCTATTTTGCCCATTCTCACCCTTTTGTCCCTGGAAGTGATCGTTTCCTCCGCCACAGCGAAATGGATCACTGTGCGGAAATTTCTGATGGGATCGCCCAGCCTGCTCATCTATCGGGGACGGCTGAACACCGAGGAGATGAAGCGGCAGAGGATCGGCGCGGCAGAACTTCTCTCGGAGCTCCGCCAAAAAGATATATCCGACATCCGCCATGTGCGCTATGCCATTCTGGAGGACAACGGAAAGCTGTCCGTGTTCAAAAACGCATCCGATTCGCCCCCGCTGCCCGCCGATCTGAACATTGACGCATCGGAAAGCGGCGTGGCACTTCCGCTGATCATAAACGGAACCCTCATGAAATCCAGCATACGCCACGCCCACATCAAAGAGAAGGATTTGCACAAGCTACTAAACCGTCTGCATCTGCGCGCAGAAGATCTTCTTCTGATGACCGTGGACGAAAGCGGCTGTGTGGCGTATGTACGAACGGACTCCCCCGACGGAAAAATCAACGAGGTGGAATTATGAAAACACTGATCGCCTCCCTTATCATATTTACCCTGGTTACTGTTGCGCTTTTTGCCGGCGGTGCATGGATATCAAACAAAACGGAAATGCTGCACACCGCGCTGTGCCATTTGCCCCGAGACACAAAAGGCGATCCCGAAGCGTACGGGATCGCCATAAAGGATGCTCATAATATATGGAAGGATATGCGCCGGTGCATAGAGCTTACCGTTCCCCGGCGTTTGCTGGATCCGCTGGACCGGGCACTGCAGGGGATCGAGGCCGGTTGGCTGTGCGATGACGACGCTTTGTATCGGCGATCACTGGCAGAAGCGCTGACCGCCACAGAACAGCTTCGCGCCTACGAAGGAGTATCCCTCTCCGCCATTCTGGAAAATCAGCCCAGTGCACATCGGATCTCATCCGCCACCTTGTGCGCCAGGGCAGAATACCCGCTCTCAGAGGGATGGATACCGTCCGGGCTGATGTATTCCTCTTCTTTGCCGGCGATCACGGAATACAGATCGTTGACACGGATGCCCCGGGACTGCATCAGTGCTGTGGCCGCCTCGTTGTAGCGGCGCACGTCGGCATTCCACACATCCATATAGTCCGTCAGATGTACTTTGGGGGCAGTCGCGTCCGTATTGATCAGGGAATTCAAGGGCATTTGCTTATCCAAAGCCGGGCCGCCGGGAATGATGGTGGCCCAGATCAGGTTTTTGGTATAGCTTTCCATCTGAATGGCCAGACGGCGATTGACCTCCACAAACTCATCCAGGGGCGTGAAGAGAAGTCCGTCCGCGGTACAGCGGTGCAGATCCCAAATACCCGTATTCCAGTGGATCAGATCCACTTTGGGGGATCCCCAGGATTCCATCCAGCTGAACATGCCCCACAGAGCAAACTTTGTATACCGGCAATTTTCCTTGGGCGAGAGAACCTGGATATCCTCCCCCAGCAAATCCCGTACTTCTTTTTCGTATCCGAGGCGAATGGAGTCGCCGATCAGCACTACCGTTTTCATCTTTTACGTCCTTTTCGAATTTTGAAATATGGATGAGTGTATTATACTGCATTTTCCCGCCCATGGCAACGCTTTGGAGAAAATCCGGTCACATTTTTTCGCCGGATTCTCCCTCATGCTCCGCCAAATACTTTTCCATGGCGATCAGAGTGCGAGGGAAAATAAAATGCTCGATCTTCTCCGCCTGCTCCAATTCGTTTTCTGTGCCGGTCAGCGTACAGAGAAACCGATGCACCGTATCGTGGCGCGTCATCAGGTATTCCCCCACGCCCCGACCGTACTCCGTCAGCGTTACATATCCGTACCGCACCGTATCCACGCACCCGCACTCCGCCAGATTGGCAATCATCTTGGTAGCGGACGGCGGTGTCACGTGAAGCCGTCTGGCCAGATCACCGGCACGCACCGCACCGCCATCCCCCGCCATGCGGAAGATCATCTCCAGATAATCCTCCATGGCGGAGGTGATCTTCTTTTTCTCCGCTTCCCGATATCCCGTCAAGGTGCGAAATTCGCCATCCGTCAAGTCCATACTCCCCTCCTGTGTCAACATTCGGCATCCCACGACATATAGTAGTCAATGGAAAGATTCTTTCCCTACACTAACTTATATGAACGGGAGAAGTGCCGTATGAATACACCACTTTATCTGAACACACTGGACACCGGGCAGACCGCCGTCATAGGGGAAAGCCGGCACGTAGGAGAAATGCGGCGGCGCCTGCAGGACATCGGCCTGATCCGGGGAACGCCTGTCGTCTGTGTGGGCCGCAGTCCCCTGGGAGATCCGGCCGCCTTCCGCATCCGGGGGGCGGTGATTGCTTTGCGGGACAGGGATACCGCCCTCATTGAAATCCTTCCCGGTGATCCGTCATGGGGCTGAGCAGAAAATCCGTCGCCCGGGCCATGGATTCTCCCACCTCCGCGGAAAACAGATGGACGGTGCTTCTTGCCGGCAATCCCAACGTGGGAAAAAGCACCGTATTCAATGCGCTGACCGGCATGCATCAGCACACGGGCAACTGGTCCGGAAAGACGGTGGGATGCACAGCCGGTGTGTGCCGCACCGGGGACGGAGATGTCACCCTCATCGACCTGCCCGGATGCTATTCCCTGCTGTCCCACTCCGCCGAGGAGGAAGCAGCGCGGGATCTGATCTGCCGGGGAGAGGCGGATCTGGCGGTGGTGGTATGCGATGCCACCTGCGTGGAGCGGAATCTGAATCTGCTTCTGCAGGTGCGGGAGTTGATGCCGCGCACCGTTTTGTGCGTGAATCTGATGGACGAGGCAAAAAAGCGGCGAATCACCGTAGACACGGCTCTTCTCTCAGAGAGACTGGGCATCCCTGTTATCGGGATCTGCGCCCGGAGGAAACGGGACGTGCGGGCGTTATCGGAATGCATGGCGGCATGCTGTACCGCCCCGCCTCCGCCACCCCCGCCGTCGGTGTATCCCGCCCACATCGCGGAGGCGCAGGCGAAACTGTGCTCCGTTTTATCCCCCGCTTTGGGAGATACATCGGCCGCATTTACCGCCCAGAGACTGTTGGACGGCAGCTGTCACGAAAAACCGCGTCATCTCGAAGCGGAAATCTGGTCAGCGGCCCAGGCGATTCTGTCGGAATATCGGGCGGCCGGCCACACCGCTGAGGAAACGGCGGATACCATGGCTGCCTCCCTTGTCGGCGCCGCAGAATCGATCTGCCGGGATGCCATCCGCCACGACGCACCGCCGTACGAGGCGAGGATCGACCGGATCCTTACCGGGCGCATCACGGCCTTCCCTGTGATGCTTCTTTTTCTGATGGTTCTGTTCTGGATCACCATCGTCGGGGCCAACTATCCTTCCTCCCTGCTGTCCTCCTTTTTCACCTCGTGGGAGATTCCTCTCTACCGTCTTCTTTCCCAAATCGGCCTGCCGGTTTTTCTGTGCGATATGCTGGTGTTCGGTATGTATCGGGTGCTGTGTTGGGTGGTGTCCGTGATGCTTCCGCCCATGGCCATCTTCTTCCCGCTGTTTACTCTTTTGGAGGATGTGGGATATCTGCCCCGCATCGCCTACAATCTGGATCGATGCTTTGCCCGATGCCGCAGCTGCGGGAAACAGGCCTTGACCATGTGCATGGGTTTTGGATGCAACGCCGCCGGCGTGGTGGGATGCCGCATCATCGACTCGGAACGGGAGCGGAAGATCGCCATTCTCACCAACAATTTCGTCCCCTGCAACGGGCGTTTCCCGCTTTTGATCGCTTTGTCCACTCTGTTTTTCACAGGCACGGCGGGGATGGCTGCCTCCCTTGGCGGCGCGCTGTTCCTTTCCGCCGCCGTGGTGTTTTCCGTAGCCGTCACCCTGGCCGTATCCTATCTGCTCTCCCGCACACTGCTCCGGGGAGTGCCCTCCTCGTTTACATTGGAGTTGCCGCCCTACCGCCGCCCCGCCATAGGCTCGGTGATCGTCCGCTCCGTTTTGGATCGCACCCTGTTCGTCCTCGGCCGTGCCGCGGCGGTGGCTGCTCCGGCCGGAATCGTTATCTGGCTTTTCTCCAACGTCTATTTTGGCGATGTTTCGCTGTTCGCTCGTCTGACGTCTTTTCTGGATCCTCTCGGCCGTTTCTTGGGAATGGACGGCGTGATCCTGCTCGCATTCATCCTGGGTTTTCCCGCCAACGAAACGGTGATTCCCATCATCCTCATGGGATACATGGGCGGCAGCACTTTGACGGAATACGAATCCCTCACTACGCTGGGAGAGCTGCTCACCGCCCACGGATGGACGCCGCTGACCGCTCTGTGCGTGATCCTGTTCAGTCTGATGCACTGGCCCTGCTCCACCACGCTGATGACCATCCGCCGGGAAACGGGAAGCCGATCCCTGACGGCGCTGGCCTTTCTGCTTCCCACGGTATGCGGGATGATCGCCTGCGCTTTGGTGAATGGGATCGGGGGATGGATTGTGTAACAAACAATAAAAACTTCTCCGCACCGGTTCTCCGGTGCGGAGTTTTTCGTTAGCGTTGACAGATATGTAGATTTAGAGTACAATTTATATAAAACCGACTCTTTATCTTAGAGAAATACAGTAAAGGAACTTGAGTAAATGGCTATAGCACTCCTCCTCCGCACCCTATGGTCTATTTATCTAAAAATTTTGCTGGACAACACCATAGACGATTACTTGCGAAACAATAACCACAAATCCTTAGCTAAAAAGAGAAAAATACGGTGCAACTTCACTCACAGCGACATAAAGCACCTGATTCCCAAAAGATATCTGCTATTCAATTACGGTCTCTATTGCCATTGGCTTTTGATTGCCGCACTGACCATTGTAAGTTTTTTTGTGTCCGAGGAAACCACTGAGCTCTTCCGTTACGGCACTTACTGCGCTATATACGCAGAAGCTTTGATTACAATAATTCACCGAGTTTACGAACTGCTCTCCGGCAAAAGCACAAAAATATGGCATAAGGTTTTGCTGGTCATCTGCATAGTATTAATTCTTTTGCTTGTATTGATTAAATGAACCGTTTCGTAAACAGAACACGCAAAGGAGGCACAGATGGAAAACAAATATGTGCACATAATGAACAGCGTACTGCAATACGAAAAAAGCCAGTTCATCATTGTAAGTGTCGGACTTATCATCGTTCTTGCAATACTGACATTACTCGCGATTAAACTGTATAAGAAAAACTCCATTATTAATAAAATTATTATACTTGCTATTGCTGTAACGTTATGCGCCGCCTTTGCAGGATACCTTATACAGTACAATACATATCGCACCAACATCCACCGGGACATAGCCTGCGACGCTACCGTCTCCTATCACGGAGAGTTCACTCACGATGATTACCAGAAAGACTCCTTTTACCACAACGTGTATATCATAGATTCTACCGGAGAAGATCTCCTTCTGCGTTACCCGGATTACGCCAATACGCACTCGACGTATTCCGATTTTCACGAAATGCCCCTCGGTTCCTTTACGGGAACCATCGTCTACGGCAAAAACAGCAAAATTGTTTTGAAATGGGTCATGGATACCGGGCCGACTGGGGATCAGCCGTAAATCGTGAAAGGAAACTGCTGTATGAAGAAAAAGACTGTGATTCTTATAAGTTTATTGTGTGTAGTGTGTTTGCTGATTCCCGTAACACTGCAAGGGTGGCTCATGCTCCCCGCTATGTACGCAGATAATCCAGACTTGGATCAGCAAACCAATGACGAAATCAAAAAGCTGATACTGCTTTCCGTCAAAGATATGTGGG
>JAZSCY010000244.1:0-2815 GCA_045530875.1 Eubacteriales bacterium | reverse complement strand
GTGGTGATCCGTCCGTATACCGATTACGGTAAGATCTATAATGACGTTATCACCAATATCGCAACCGGTAAAACACCCAACGTGTGCATTACCTATCCCGATCATATCGCAACATACCGTACCGGTAAGAATATTGTTGTTCCGCTGGACGCGCTGTTTGTGGATGAAAAATACGGTCTTGGCGGCAGCGAGGTGCGGTTTGATTCCCCCACTAAAGATGAGATTGTCCCGAAATTTCTCTCGGAATGTGTGCAGGACGGAGCCTATTATGCGTTCCCGTTCATGCGCTCTACCGAGGCGTGCTACATAAATAAGACCTACGTGGAGAAGTTGGGATATACAGTGCCCGACGTGCTTACGTGGGATTATATCTGGGAAGTTTCTGAGGCCGCCGCGGCCAAAGACGAAGAGGGCACCTATCTTGTAAACGGCCAGAAGGTCATGCGTCCGTTTATCTATAAATCTACGGACAATATGATGATCCAGATGCTCCGTCAAAAGGGCGCCGGATACTCGGAGGCTGACGGCACGATCCAAATATTCAATGACACTACCCGTGCGCTTTTGTACGATATTGCAGGACATGTGAGAAACAGCGCGTTCACCACATTCAAAATTGACGGATATCCGGGAAACTTCTTCAATGCCGGCCAGTGTATTTTCGGAATTGATTCCACAGCCGGTGCTACGTGGATCGGATCCCATGCGCCTCTGTCGGATATCAGCGATGAAAACAAAGTGGAATTTGAGACGGTCGTGCGCATGATTCCTCAGTTCGACCCCGATAATCCGCAGATGATCTCCCAGGGACCGTCGGTTTGCGTATTTAATAAGGAAGATCCCCATGAGGTGCTTGCTTCCTGGCTGTTTGCGCAGTTCCTTCTGACCAACGAGGTGCAGATCGCCTATGCGCAAACGGAAGGATACGTTCCCGTAACCACCAAGGCGCAAAACGATCCCTCCTACCTTGATTACCTCTCCCGGGGTGGGGAAGATAACAAAACGTATTACGATGTGAAGATTCAGGCAACCAAATTGCTTCTGGATAATACGGACAATACTTTTGTAACACCTGTGTTCAACGGATCGGTTTCTTTGCGCGATGCCGCCGGGCAGATGATCGAAAACGTGACCAAGTCCATTCGCCGCAAAGAAACGGTGGACGATGCGTATATGGAAAAACTGTTTACCGATATGAACGCGTTGTACCGCTTGGATCAGCGCTCGGCACAGGGCGGCGATACCGGTGGGAAGATTCAGCTGGGTTCGCTCCCGACACCGGCCGTGGTTCTTCTTTGGTCTCTTGGAGCGGCCTGGGCATTCATTTTGCTGTATGCCGGAATCGGTTACATAAAAAAAGCAAAAAAATAAAGGAAAAGTATTTACTTATTTCCAAAAATGTGTATAATATGTATTGTACTTTTGTACATACGAAAAACATAGCAAAAGGAGAAACACAATGAAAAGAATTTTGGCACTGGTCCTGGTATTTGTGCTGGCACTCACTGTTGTCGGCTGTGCTAAGACCGGAGACGGTAAAGATCCCAAGTCTGAGGGCGTAATGACCTATGCAGAGTACAACGCAGCAGAACTTGAGAGCGCAGTAGTAATCGAGGCTTTCGTTCAGGCTAAACAGGCTTGGTACGAGCCCGCCGCTACCACCAGCATCTATGCTCAGGATGCAGACGGCGCGTACTTCATGTACCGCATCGCTTGCTCCGCTGAGGATTATGCAAAGCTGGTTCCCGGCACTAAGATCAAGGTAACCGGTCACAAGGCAGCATGGGCTGACGAGGTTGAGATCGTGGATGCTACCTTTGAGATTATCGAGGGAAGCACTTACGTGGCTGAGGCTCTGGATGTAACCGCACTGCTGGCAGACGCGAAGATCATCGAGCATCAGAACAAACTGGTTGCATTCAAGGGCATGACCGTTGAGGCCACCAAGAATGCTGACGGCAATGATGTTGCATTCCTGTACAACTATGACGGCTCCGGCCAGGAAGGCAGCGATCTGTACTTCACTGTTTCCGTAAACGGTGCTTCTTATTCTTTCACTGTTGAGAGTGATCTCTGCGGCGTAGACACCGATGTTTACAAAGCAGTTCAGAACCTGAAGATCGGTGATAAGATCGATATGGAAGGCTTCCTGTACTGGTACAACGGTGTGAATCCTCACATCACTTCTGTAAAGCCTGCAAAATAATTTTGTATAAAAAAGGAGCCGGATGGCTCCTTTTTTTCATAGGGAGATAAAAATATGGATTACAGCATACTGCTTGCCCAGCTGAAAGCGTTGACGGAAAACGTACCGCACAGAATTGCCAATCTTGCCAATGCATCCGCCTTGCTGTGGCAGCATATGGAGAATATCAACTGGGCTGGATTCTATCTGCTGGAGGGCGATAAGTTGATTCTGGGACCCTTCCAGGGAAAGCCTGCGTGTATTGAGATTCCGGTAGGGAAGGGAGTGTGCGGAACTGCGGTATCCCTTGGAGAAACGGTGCTTGTTAGGAATGTACACGATTTCCCGGGACATATAGCCTGTGATTGTGCATCCAATTCTGAAATTGTTATCCCTCTGAAAAAAGAAGGATGCATCGCCGGCGTTTTGGATATAGACAGTCCAATTATCGGTCGATTTACTGAAGAGGATCGTGCCGGACTTGAGGCATTTGCCGACCACCTCTCCCATGTAATTTAATGCAAATTACCGGAATCCTCTTGTCAAAGTGGGTTTGGTGTGGTATACTACCATCCAGTGAGTTCGAGACCTTCCTCACTTAAAACAAAACTAAAGGAGCGCATTCCCATG
>JAZSCY010000271.1:0-4029 GCA_045530875.1 Eubacteriales bacterium | reverse complement strand
GAGAATCGGCGGTTGGTGTGAGCCGATGGCAGGTGTCAGGAATAGCCCATCCCTTCTGAGCCGAAGGCCCGAACACCCAGCGGTAAGTAGACGCCTTCCGTGATTGCTGCGTCAATGCATAAGGATTGATGGATCCTAAGTGGCAGTTCTACTGCAATTTGAGTGGTACCGCGGATGTAGTTATTACACCCGTCTCAAAGAAAACTTTGAGACGGGTTTATTTATTTTTATGATCCAGAAGGAGGAGCAAAGTATGGCAACAGTAGAAGTAACTAAATTGCACGAGGTCGCACTGCGAATTCGTGAAATGCGCGAGATTGCCTCTTTGACAGAAGAAGAAATGGCCAAACTGACGGATGTCAGCTTGGAGGAGTATCGACTGTATGAATCCGGTAAACAGGATTTTCCGTTTACGTTTATTCATAAGTGTTCTCTTGCTTTTGGAATTGGAATTACGGATCTGCTGGAAGGGAAGAGCGCCCGACTGTCATCCTACACCGTGACCCGAAAGGGACAGGGACAACAGACCGCTAAGGAAAACGGAATTACCATTCAAAACCTGGCGCCTATGTTCCGCAAGAAGATCGCTGAGCCCTATTGGGTTACTTATGAGTACAGCGAAGAATTGCAGAACAAGCCGATTCATCTGACCAAACACTCCGGCCAGGAGTTTGACTTTATCATGAAGGGCCGCCTGAAAATCCAGGTGGGCGACAATGTGGAATATCTCAGCGAAGGCGATAGCATCTACTACAACAGCTCCACCCCCCACGGTATGATCGCCGTGGACGGACAGGATTGTCTGTTTGTAGCGGTCGTCCTGCCCGGCGAGGAAGAGGCGGAAACCACTGTGCGTGAGACGCTGATCGCTTCCCATGCGGTGGAGGAACCTCTTGTCAGCGAAAAGTTTGTTTCCGCTGTGGAGGATGAAAACGGATATCTGCAGTCCATGGATTTCCACAACGCAGATTCCTTCAATTTTGCTTTTGATATCGTGGATGCTGTCGCCAAGAAATCTCCGGATAAGCTGGCCATGATCCACATCGATCGGGATAAGGTAGAGCGTCGGTTCACATTTGATCAGATCAAGCGTGCATCGGCCCAGTGCGCCAATTATTTCAAGTCTATCGGTATCCAGAAGGGCGACCGCGTCATGCTGGTGCTGAAACGGCACTATCAGTTCTGGTTTGCTATCCTCGGTCTGCATAAGCTGGGTGCGATCGCCATTCCTGCTACCAATCAGCTGCAGGCACACGACTTCGAATACCGCTTCCAGTCTGCCGGTGTCAGCACGGTGCTGTGTACCGCGGATGGAGACGTGGCCAACCAGATCGACCTGGCGCAGGCTACCTGTCCTACATTGAAAACCAAGATCCTGGTAGGCGGCAAACGCGACGGATGGCGTGATTTCGACGCAGAATATACGCTGTACAGTACGCACTACTATCGCACCGAGGAAACTCCCTGCGGTGACGATCTGATGCTGATGTTCTTTACATCCGGCACCACCGGTTATCCGAAGATCGCCGCCCACAGCTATAAGTATCCCCTCGGCCACTATCCTACCGCCAAATACTGGCACGGTGCCAGCAACAACGGCCTGCACTTTACTATCTCCGATACCGGCTGGGGTAAGGCGCTGTGGGGCAAACTCTATGGCCAATGGATGTGCGAGTGTGCGGTGTTCACCTATGACTTCGATCGGTTCGATGCCTCCGACATCCTTCCCATGTTTGCGAAATATCAGATCACCACATTCTGCGCACCGCCCACCATGCTGCGTATGATGGTGAAGGAGGATATCTCCAAGTACGATCTGTCCTCCATACAGCATATGACCACCGCCGGTGAGGCATTGAACCCGGAGGTTTACCGCCAGTTTGAAAAGGCGACCGGCCTCCAGATCATGGAAGGCTTCGGCCAGACGGAATTGACACTGACCATCGCCAATCTTATGGGTGGTACTCACAAGCTTGGCTCTATGGGTAAGCCTGTGCCGATCTACGACGTAGATATCGTGGATGCGGACGGCAATTCCGTGCCCGATGGCGAGCCGGGTGAAATCGTGGTACGCACCAGCGAAAAGATCCCCTGCGGACTCTTTGCCGGCTATTATAACGATGAAAAACGCACCAAAGAGGTTTGGCACGACGGCTATTACCATACCGGCGATACCGCATGGCGCGATGAGGATGGCTTCTACTGGTATGTCGGCCGTGTGGATGACGTGATCAAGTCCTCCGGCTACCGTATCGGCCCCTTCGAGGTAGAGAGCGTGATCATGGAACTCCCGTACGTGCTGGAATGCGGCGTATCGGCTGCACCGGATGAAGTGCGCGGACAGGTGGTTAAGGCCAGCATCGTTCTCACCAAGGGAACGGTTCCCAGTGAGGAATTGAAGAAAGAGATCCAGACCTACGTTAAGAACCACACCGCTCCCTATAAATATCCTAGAATTGTTGAATTCAAAACGGAGCTTCCCAAGACGATCAGCGGAAAGATCCAGAGAAATAAACTGTAAAAATAATTGCCTTGCGTGGTACAATTCCAAAAATGACTTGACACACACCGGCGTGTGTGATATAATTATCCTGTTTTAAAGGCGTTGACGAAGAGTGCACAGGAAATGATCCTGCAGAGAGATGACGGTTGGTGTGAGTTCATCGGATACGGTCTTGTGTTTGTAGCTTCAGAGCCGGGAGGAAGAAACCGAAAGGGAGTAGAACCTCTCCGTAATTGCTGCGTGAATGCATAAGGATTGATAGATCCTGAGGGGCAGTTTAACTGCAATTTGAGTGGTACCGCGGGTGTAATTTTCACACTCGTCTCAAAGCAATTACTTTGGGACGAGTGTTTTTTCGTTCCCGAAAAGGAGTGTAATCGTATGAATCGTATGACGGCGCTGGATTTTAAGATCCAGGAGATGGCCGGTCGAATCCGTGAATTGCGTGAGATCGAAGGCCTGACACCGGAGCAGATGGCTCAAAAGACCGATGTCACCGTTGAGGAATACCTGAATTGCGAGAACGGCAAGTCGGACTTGAACTTTGCGTTTATCTATCGCTGCGCTCTGGCGCTCAGCGTCAATGTGACCGATATTATCGAAGGCTTCAGCCCCACGCTTCGCTCTTATACCGTTACCCGTTTCGGTGATGGACAGGAGATCGCGGAAGCCCACGGCATGACGTACTATAACCTGGCGTATGCGTTCCAGAATCGAATCGCCGAGCCTTTGTACGTGCGCAGCCGCTATGATGAAAGCGCGCAGAGCCGGGATATCGAGTTGACCACCCATGCCGGTCAGGAATGTGATCTGGTTATCGAGGGATACCTGATGGTGCAAATCGGTGAGCATCGGGAGATCCTGGGCCCCGGCGACAGCATCTATTTCGACAGTTCCACCCCCCACGGTATGATCGCCACAAAAGGGAAGGACTGCGTGTTCTATGCTATCGTTTTGAACCCCACCGGCGAGCCCATTCCTGAGTTGACCCGCACCCCCTCTGTTCCTCAAAAGGCACCGGTACATAAGGACACAAAGGATCGTATTTACCGTAAGTTCATCGATGTGGTGGAAAACGAAAACGGCACTCCCACATCCATTACCTTCAAGAATACCGAAAACTTTAATTTTGCCTTTGACTTGGTGGATGCGCTGTCTGAAAGAGAGCCGGATAAGATGGCTATGATGCACATCTCCCGGGACAAAACAGAACGCCGCCTTACGTTCAAGGATATGAAGCGTGCCTCGGCCCAGTGTGCCAACTATTTTAAGTCTCTCGGCATCAAAAAGGGAGACCGGGTTATGCTGGTTCTCAAGCGGCATTATCAGTTCTGGTTTGCCATGCTCGGCTTGAACAAACTGGGTGCGATTGCCATTCCTGCCACCAATCAGCTGCAGGAGCACGATTTTGAGTATCGCTGCAAGACGGCCGGTGTCAGTGCCATCATTTGTACCGCGGATGGTGACACAGCCCATCAGGTGGATCTGGCGGCAGAGAAGTGCCCCGATCTGAAGCACAAACTGAT
>JAZSCY010000147.1:0-7148 GCA_045530875.1 Eubacteriales bacterium | reverse complement strand
TGTGTACCAGCGACTGGAACAGAATTATTGATACAAATACCTTTGCATAAAAAATCCCTCCGATATTGGAGGGATTTTTGTTATGGAAATGTGTTATTATTTGGTTCCGAATAGACGGTCGCCTGCATCACCCAGGCCGGGCAGGATGTAGCCCTTGTCGTACAGCTGACGGTCCAGAGTAGATACATAAATGTGTACGTCGGGATGCGCCTCAGCCACACGCGTTACGCCCTCGGGTGCACCGATGATGGCCATGAACTTTATGTGACGGCATCCGCGCTCTTTCAGACGTTTGATAGCATCACAGGCACTGCCGCCGGTGGCCAGCATGGGATCGATCACCATAACCAGCTTATCCTCGATATGCGGAGGCAGTTTGCAGTAGTATTCCTCCGGCTCCAGTGTCTCCTCGTTGCGGCACATACCGATATGTCCCACACGTGCGGAGGGGAACAGTGTATGGATACCGTTTACCATACCCAGACCGGCTCTCAGAATGGGGACAATCACGATGGCGTTGTCCTTGACTACTGTCTGTGTGCAGACTTCCAGAGGTGTCTTGACCTGGCGCTCCTCCGTGGGAACACCGCACCGCAGTGCTTCAAATGTCATCAGCGTAGTGATTTCTTCCACCAGCTCACGAAATTCCTTCATGCTGGTTTTTTCATCACGCAGAATGGCAACCTTGTGACTGATAAGCGGATGATCGAAAATCGTTACATTATCGTACTGCTTCATGGTGTGTCTCCCTTTCAGTTGTCTTTTTCCTTACCGAATTTGCTGTTTTCCACACGGGTGAGAATGCTGTTGGTGATGATACCGATGATCAGAGCGGTCGCGATGGAGGTGATCTGAATGGTGTTGGTGATAGCGCCGTTCTCAGCGATGGCATAGGGGATGTGGATAGCCAGGCCGCCGATACCGGAGATGAGGATGGAGGATACCACGAACAGATTTCTGCTGTTGTCCAGATCCAGATTCTTGAACATCTTCAAGCCGGATACAGCGATGAATCCGTACAATGTCAGGCAAACGCCGCCCATTACGCAGGAGGGAATGGTCTGCAGGATGGTCATCAGCGGGCTGAAGAAGGAGAGAATGATACACATAAATGCGGTGGTGGTGATGGTGGAGATGGAAGCGTTGCGGGTGATAGCGATGCATCCAACCGATTCACCGTAGGTGGTGTTGGGGCAGATACCGAATACGGTGCCGGCAATAGAGCCTACGCCGTCGCCCAGCAGGGTGCGGGACAAACCGGGCTCCTTGATCAAATCACGGTCGATGATGGTGGACAGGTTCTTGTGGTCCGCGATGTGCTCGGCGAATACAACCAGAGCCACAGGCAGGAACGCGATCACAACCTCAGCGATGCCGCCCATGTTCAGAAGAGTAGCATTCGGATTGGCTGCCAGAATTTCGGGGGAAAGATTGCCGGTAACGAGTTCCTTGATACCCTCAAATACGGCCAGGTGAGGATAGTCCACGAAGGCGGCGAGGCCACGGAAGGAGCCGTCGGCGTTCACGAAGTTTTCGATGATGGGCTGGAAATTCACGATCATCAGGTATTCGCATTCTGTAGCCATGCCGATCAGAGTGAAGATGGCAGCTGCCACATAACCTGCGATGATACCGAGGATGAAGGGAATCAAGCGGGCCATTCTCACGCGCTTTTGCGTGGAGCAGATCACGATGGTGAAGAAGGCGATCAGTCCACAGAGAAGAGCGACCAGATTGTTGGTGCCGTACAGGGTGGTGGCATTGGCACGCACGATGTCCCCCATAGCAGCGCCGGACAGGGAAAGACCGATCAGAGCAACGGTGGGGCCGATAATAACAGGAGGCATCAGCTTATCTACCCACGCGGTGCCGGTGAAGTGGATAATCAGAGCGATGACCACATACACAAGGCCGGCTACAACAGAGCCGAGGATGATACCGCAGTAGCCGTAAGCGATGGCTACACCCAGAGAACTCAGAAATGCGAAGGAGCTGCCAAGGAATACGGGGCTCTTGAATTTAGTGAACAGCTGGTATACAAGGGTACCGACACCGGCGCCGAGGATGGCGGCGGGAATCTCGGTGGGCAGTCCGATGATGGTAGGTACTGCGATGGTTGCTGCCAGGATTGCCAGAAGCTGCTGAAGCGCAAAAATCAACATTTGCCCGAATTTAGGTCTGTCGCCGATATCGTAGATCAGTTTCTTTTCCATGATGGGATGCCTCCAAATAGTATATGTATTTTTTCAATCTCTATAATACCACAATATATGGCAAATTGCAAATGTTATTGACAAATTGTGAAAAAATTTTTACGGTATTGCACAGTTTCCCCGACGGAAAATAAAAACAGCTGCACCGTGAGGGAGGGCAGCTGCGGGAAGGAATGGATCAGTTTGAAAATTCCGCCATCTTCACATAGTCGATGAATGTTTTCAGGCTTTTGGATATCCATTTGTTTTTGTGATAGATCAACTGTTTCCATATGTCGATGTTCACGTCACATACGTCCAGATAGCAAAGCTCACCCGAAGCAATCCAGGGCGCGGTGACGAAATCGGGCAGATAGGAGATCATGTCGCTTTGCGCAAGAATGGAGGTAATGATATCGGTTCGTCCGATCTCCAGAACGGGCGTGATCTCCAAAGAATGCTTGGCCAGCTCCTTATCGAACACACGGCGGTAGCCCTGCCCGCACTCCGTCAGAATAAAGGGCTGCTGTATAATATCCTTTATGCTGAGATTTTTCCTGGGAGCGAATCGTGAGCGCGCACTTGTGACAAAATGCATGGAAAGGGGAGTTTCCCTGGCGATCACGTAATCCTTCCGATAGGTGTGGCTGTCCAGGGTGATGATGGCGTCCGCTTCGTTGTGATCCAGCATATCAAACATCACGGATGTGTCCGCCGTGGTGAAACGGATGGAGATATTTGGATATCGGTTGTGAAAATCGATGTAGTGGGAGTTGATCATTTCCTCACAAACGGAGTCAGGCGTCACAATGTGAATGTGTCCGCTGCATTCGGCCTCCTTGGTCAGACTCTCCTTGAACTCATCACTCAAAGCACAGATCCGGTGTGCGTAGGATACCAGTTCATGCCCCCGTTCCGTCAGTGTGATGGTGTGGTTGATTCGTTCGAACAGAAGACAGCCCAACTCATCCTCCAGCTGCTTGATCTGGAAGGAGATAGTGGACTGGGAATAGCCCAACTGCTCGGCGGCTTTTGTAAAACTGCCCAATTCCGCCACGTGGATAAATGTGACCAGATTCCGTAACTCCATTCGTATACCCTCTGTCATCTAAATTATCGATGGCAATCATCAAAACCATTCGCTTGACTAATGCTGTAATCTATTATATACTAAATCCATCAAAAAGCAAGACCCCACGAAAACATTTTTTGTCTTTAAGGAGATTGTATCATGAAAAAAGTACTGTCTGTTCTGTTGGCCCTCGCTCTTTGTGCGGGAAGTTGTATGGCTTTTGCCTCCTGCTCCGGTACCGAGGACGACGGAAAATATAAAATCGGTATTGTTCAGCTCGTTGAGCACGTTGCACTGGACGCGGCAACTGAAGGTTTCAAGCAGGCAATCATCGATGAGCTTGGCGAGGATGCCGTTGAATTCAATTTCCAGAACGGCCAGAACGACCCCAATACCTGTTCCACCATCGCAAATCAGTTCGTTTCCAATAACGTGGATCTGATCATGGCGAACGCAACCCCCGCACTGCAGGCTGCCGCTGCCGCCACCGGTGATATTCCGATCCTTGGTACTTCTGTTACCGAGTATGGCGTGGCACTGGAGTTGAAGAATTTCAACGGCACCGTTGGCGGAAACATTTCCGGTACATCCGATCTGGCTCCCCTGGATAAGCAGGCGGCCATGATCACCGAATGGTTTCCGGATGCAAAAACCGTGGGTCTGATCTACTGCTCCAAGGAGGCAAACAGCCAGTACCAGGTAAACGTGGTAAAGGCTGAGCTGGAGAACAAAGGCCTGAGTGCTACGCTGTATCCCTTCACCGATTCCAACGACCTTGCCCAGGTCTGCACCGCAGCCGCGGACAAGTGCGATGTGATCTACGTTCCCACCGACAACACCGTTGCGGAAAACACCGGTATCATCGATAACATCTGCGCACCGAAAAAGGTGCCGGTTATCGCCGGTGAGGAAGGCATCTGTGCCGGATGCGGCGTGGCCACCTTGTCCATCAGCTACTACGATCTCGGCTACACCACCGGTAAAATGGCAGTAGAGATTCTGAGAGATAAGAAGGATATTTCCACCATGCCCGTAGCCTATGCAGAGAAGCAGACTCCCAAATACAACAAGCAGATTTGTGATGCTTTGGGAATCACTCCTCTGGATGGTTACCAGCCTATCGGTGAAAACTAATTGTATACACTTAGCCGGAGTGAATCAACTTCCTCCGGCTATTCGCCTATTCTAAAATAAAGGAAAACGAAGATGGAAATTATACAGCAGCTTATAAACGCCCTCCCCGGGTCCGTCTCCCAGGGACTGATATGGGGCATCATGGCCATTGGTGTGTACGTTACGTACCGCATTCTCGATGTGGCCGATCTTACCGTGGACGGATCTTTTGCCACAGGCGGCGCCGTGGCCGTAGTGCTGATTCTGCGCGGATGCAATCTCTGGCTGGCGATGCTGGCCGCCTTTGCTGCCGGACTGATCGCCGGTGCCGTAACAGGACTTTTGCATACGTTTATGGGAATTCCGCCGATCCTGGCCGGTATTCTCACCCAGCTTTCTCTTTACTCCATCAATCTGAAGATCATGGGCAAGGCCAACCAGTCCATCAACGTCAATCAGACGGATCTGCTGGTTTCCCTCCGTTGGGTGAAGGAGTTGGCCCTGCGCAATCCCATTGCCACGGTCGGTATCGTTATGGCTTTGCTGATTGCCGTGCTCTATTGGTTCTTTGGAACGGAGATGGGTTGTGCCATCCGTGCTACCGGCATCAATCTCCATATGAGTCGCGCACAGGGCATCAATACCAGCTTCAATAAAGTGCTCGGCATTATGCTGTCCAACGGTCTGGTGGCGTTCTCCGGCGCGTTCCTCGCTCAGTACCAGGGATTTGCCGATGTAAAGATGGGACAGGGAGCTATCGTTATCGGTTTGGCCGCTGTGATCATCGGCGAGGCACTGTTCGGCAAGATCTTCAAGAATTTTGCGCTTCGCCTCTTGTCTGTGGTCATCGGATCGATCATCTATTACATCGTGATCCAGGCCGTGATCACGCTGGGCTTCGATGCCAATCTGCTGAAACTGCTCTCCGCTGCCATCGTTGCCGTATTTCTTGCCGTTCCGTACTGGAAAAGACAGTATAAAGAAACACATATGAGAAAACCGAAGGGGGACAAGGTAAATGCTTGATATTATAAACGTGGAAAAAACCTTTAACCCCGGAACGATCAATGAGAAAAAGGCATTGAACGGAATCAATCTCCATCTGGATGAAGGGGATTTCGTCACAGTAATCGGAGGCAACGGTGCGGGCAAATCCACCATGCTGAATATGATCGCCGGCGTGTACCCGGTGGATTGCGGAAGTATCGTGGTGGACGGCGTGGACGTAACAAGATTGCCCGAATACAAGCGTGCTAAATATCTGGGACGGGTGTTCCAGGATCCTATGACCGGCACCGCTGCCGATATGCAGATCGAGGAAAATCTGGCCTTGGCCGCCAGACGGGGCAAACCGCGCACCCTTCGTGCCGGTATCACCGCCAAAGAGAGAAAGGAATACAAAGAACTTCTGAAACTGCTGGATCTGGGCCTGGAGGAACGGCTCACCGCAAAAGTGGGACTTCTTTCCGGCGGTCAGCGTCAGGCATTGACCTTGCTGATGGCGACCCTCAAAAAACCAAAACTTCTTCTGCTGGATGAGCATACAGCCGCCCTGGATCCCAAAACGGCGAAAAAAGTGCTGGATATCACGGAAGAGATCGTGGCCAAGGACAATCTGATCACCATTATGATCACCCACAACATGGCAGACGCGATCCGTGTGGGCAATCGGCTCATCATGATGCACGAGGGACGGATCGTGGTGGACGTAAAGGGCGAGGAAAAGAAAAAACTCACCATCGAACAACTTTTGCAGATGTTTGAAGCATCCAGTGGAAGCCAGTTCACCAGCGATAAGGTCATGCTGTCCAAATAAAACAAAAGCAAGGCGAGGCAGAAACAATGATAGCGGTTCTCGTGAATACAGCCACCGTGCTTCTGGGAAGCGCGATCGGGCTTTTGTTCCGGAATAAAATAAATGAAAAAATCACCGGCGCGGTCATCACCGCACTGGGGCTGGTGACCGTCCTGATTGGATTGAGCAGTGCTTTGGAGACGGCGGACATTCTGTGCGTGATCCTTTGCATGGTCGTGGGTACCATCCTGGGCGAGTGGCTGCGGATTGATGATCGGATCGAGAGGGCAGGGACGTTTTTGAAATCCAAGCTCCTGCGGGGAAAGACCTCGGAAAATCGGTTCGCGGAAGGATTTGTGACTGCGTGCATCGTGTTCTGCGTGGGCTCCATGACGATCATGGGCTCGCTGGAATCCGGTATCCACGGCAATCACAGCATCATCTATGCCAAAAGTGCTCTGGATTTCGTGTCCAGTATGATGTTTGCCGCCGCTATGGGATGGGGCGTCCCCTTTGCCGCACTGTTTGTGCTTGTGTTCCAGGGATCGCTCACTCTGCTGGCCGGCGTGGTGTCGCCCTATCTCAGCCCCGCCATCGTCACCGAGATGAGTGCCGTCGGCGGAACGATATTGGTGGGCATGGGCATCCATATGCTGGAGATCAGCCCAAAGAGAATCAAGGTAGCCAATATGCTGCCGGCCATCTTTCTGCCCATTGTCTATTTGCCGCTTGCGGAATGGATTGTTTCTCTGTTCGCCTGATGCAGGATACTCAATAAAACGGAAAAGGGACCCTGTGTGTGGGTTCCTTTTTGTGTCTGTTTTCTGTCAACTTGCCGGGATGCGATTTGACAGGCGGCAGTTTTTAGAATTTTATTGATTTCTCTCTGTCTATATAGTATAATATTTGAAGTATCATATATTTTGATAAAGGAGGCGCAGCTTTGATTATAACATATGCGATTATGGCGGTGATT
>JAZSCY010000257.1:0-5328 GCA_045530875.1 Eubacteriales bacterium | reverse complement strand
CTCTATTGTCTTCCTAAGACCGCTTGGCCTCCGACTTCCTCCATCTTACGGATCTCACCGGAGCCATCGACCGTCATTTTTTCCTTATCAAAGGTCCAGATACGATTCAGATCGTACTTCTCTTCCCCTTCCAGATAGAGTATGTTCCCGTCCTCATCCAGATTGGGATGATTTCCTTCAAACAAAGGATTTCCCTCTTCATCGTAAAGCGGATTACCCTCCGCATCGAAATGCAGTTTATCGTACTCAAAATCCGCCACCGTCTGCAGCATGGTATATATGTAGGGAGCCTTCACCAGGCTGGCCGCATACATGATGTTCCCCGATTCGTAGGACAAGGTGTATCCGGTCTGCAGATCCCGGTAATAGAAGGACACCTGAGAGCGAAGTTCCTCCTCATGGGTGGCGATCACCTCGCCGGTTTCCGGGTCGGTTTCCTCGGTGATCTTTATCCGCATAGGACGATTGGGTTCCGCCACAAACAGAAGAAGATCGCTCACCTTTTTCGCCTGATATCCGAAATTCAAGGTGGTGATGTTTTCAAAATTCCGAATCAGCTCCGTCAGTTTGGCAATCTCATCTCTGTCCTTGATGGACTCGTCCTTCATCCGGGCGATTTCATCCAGAAGCAGCTGCTGATACTCGTCGGCCGCCGTTCCCTCATCCAGGAGGATCGATATCTTTTTCTCCAGTTCCCGGATGTTTTCCTGCTTAGCCTCCAGATCGGCTGTCAGATCACTCAGTTTTTGCGAGAGAGTTTCAATCAGCGACGTGTTTTCGTCAATCGTACCGAGAGCGCCCTCCAGCTTGTCACTCAAGTCTTTTGCCTGAGCCTGTGTGGCCAGATCCTCCGGGCTTTCATAGCAAAAATAGAGCCATCCGGACAAAACAAGAGTAAACACAAGAAAAATCGACAGAACGGATATAACAATTTTACTTACTTTATTCATCAATACATAATACTGCACGGGGGCAGTAACACTCCCTTTTATTCGCTCAGTCCGTCCAGGTATTCCACGGCTTCCGTTCCGGCGATAGCACCGTCGGAAACGGCAGTGGCGATCTGACGCAGAGTTTTGCTGCGAACATCACCTGCCGCAAACAGGCCGGGAACACCGGCGCGGCACCGATCATCCGTGATAATATATCCGCTGGGATCGTAGGAGATGCCCTCCACATCGGAAAGGAACGTCAACTTCGGCACACTGCCTACGGCCACGAACACGCCATCTGCCTGGAGAACCATGGGAGCGGAGACACCGCTGTCCGATGTATCCGTCAGCGTCAAGGTCTGCACTCTTGCCTCTCCCTCAATGGACTGTACCCGGGCACTCATGACAGTGCGGATGTTGGATGCACCAGCCAGGCGATCCACAAGGATCCGATCGGCACGGAACGCATCGCGGCGGTGGATAAGGGTAACGGAGCGGCAAATATTGGCCAGATACAAAGCATCGCCCAGGGCAGTATTGCCGCCGCCTACTACAGCCACATCCTTTCCGGCAAAGAATCGTCCGTCACAAACGGCACAATAGGACACGCCGCGGCCGAGAAATTCCGCCTCACCGGGGACACCCAGCGTCCGGCGCTCGGTTCCTGCCGCCACGATCACGGCACCAACGGAAAACTCCTTCTTGCCGGCGCGGACCATAAACACGCCGTTCTCAGACGCGACAGAGTCCACCGTGCCGTACACCACGGAGATACTCAACTGCTTCATCTGCTCCATCATCTGATCCGCCAAAGCATAACCCGTCGCCTTGGCAACGCCGGGATAATTCTCGATCTCATGAGCGAGCAGCATTTGTCCGCCGCACGCGGCTCCTTCAAAAAGCACAACTGTCCGTCCCGCACGGGCGGCATAGATTGCGGCACTCATACCGGCAGGTCCGGCCCCGATAATACCGATAGAATAATCCAGATTCATATATTTCCTCACCTATTCTTATAACGACAGTATGCCGCATTCCACTACAGATATGCGGCATATGTTTTACTGAGTTAAATTATTATAGTAGACGATCTCCTCGGGAAGACGAAGATTCAACTTTTCCCGGGCAATTTTGATGATGTACTCGTCATCAAAAGGAGCGTCCAACGTAGTTTCCAACATTTCAATCCGTTCGGCAGTGGCCTGAATTTCTTCGGCCAGCGCATCACGGCGTATTTTCAGACTGTTGTAGTCGAGTTGAAGTCTCACAACGGAAACAATGCCGATAATCATCATGGCGAAAATCAGCACACGGAAGAATCCGCTATTTTTCCATTTTTGCAAAATCATCCACTCCTTCCTCAGTCAGTCGCACATCGGCGTACAATCTGCACCGCACCGCTTCCGTATAAGATCGGCATCGCCGGATATGGGATCGATGTCGCAGCGGAAACAGTATCCGCCGATACACAACCCGTCCCATCCATTTGGCCGTCCACAGAACAGCACGCACAGGCAAGCAAAGTAAATATCCAATATAGACGGCACAGAGCCGCAAAGTATACACAATCACATCGGAGGACAACACAACAAGCCGTCCGATTGTAAAATAGTAGATCAAAAAACCGATTCCCGCGCCTGCCAGGTAGAACCAGCGAAAACAGCCGCTGGCCGCCACATACAGAAACACGGAAAACACACACCCACAAAGAATGCCGTACAGCACGTCTCCCAGGGCAATCACACCGATTCCGATTCTATCCCGCGCCGGTGTTCTGCGGGGGTGGTACACGGAGCCGATCAGCGGCAGTGGAGCCGCATACAGTTTTCTGGCCGTGCTTGTGTACTCGGACACACCGAGCAGCACACGGCTGATCCGGAACAGATCATACAAAGCACCGCACAGTCCGCCGCAGGCCAAGGATAAAAGCAGCGCACTGAACTGTCTTGTCAGCGGAATTCCCAAGCCGGTTACCTATTTGGCACGCCGGGCAAACAACCCGCCCTTGAGTGTCCGGTTCTTTTCATAATACAGCACACCGGTGATCTTTCCGGTAATGCAGATCTTCCCTGTTTCCACAGAGAACTGGTCAATCTTCAGATCTTCTCCCTCAATGGAGATCTCTCCAAAGGGCGCCCGCAAAAGAATTCCCGACTCGTGAAAGTTTTCCACCTGATCAATCCCGCTCATCTCTGCCCGCTCGCGGTCATACAGACACACATTGTGCGGCAGACGGGTTTCGTCTCGATTCATACAATGCCTCCCGTGTGATATATCACACTATATGAAACAAGGGAGACAAATATGACTCAGCCGATTACCTCGTAGAGGGATGCGGCTTCCGCCTTCATGGCGTGTTCTTTTACGCTGAGCACACGCACCTTCAAAGTGCGCTCACCAAAGGTGATTTCAATGATGTCGTTTTCCTTCACGTCGTAGGATGCCTTGGCAGGCTTACCGTTGACGCTGACGTGGCTGGTATCGCATGCCTCATTCGCCACGGTACGGCGCTTGATGATGCGTGCCACTTTCAAATACTTATCCAGTCTCATAACAGTAAATTCAAGAAACAGCCCCGTGTTTACCGGGGCTGTTTCAGGCACAATCAGTGATTTACTTTTTCCTTCAGTGCCTTGCCGGCGGAGAAAGCGGGATGCTTGGAAGCAGGGATTACGATCTGCTCCTTGGTTGCAGGGTTGCGGCCTACGCGCTCACCGCGAGCCTTAACCTCAAAAGTACCGAAGCCGGCGATCTGAACCTTCTCGCCCTCTGCCAGTGCGTTTGCAATAGCATTCAGAACGGAATTAACAGCAGCTTCTGCATCCTTCTTCTTCAGGTTGGTCTGATTAGCAACAACTTCAATCAGGTTAGTCTTGTTCATTGGATTATTCCCCTTTAAAATTCTTTTTTGCACCGTGTCACGATGCCGTAATTTTGCTTTTCTAACACAAGTATTATATCATCAAATATCGGGATAATCAAGTGTTTTCAGGCATATTTTATGAAATATTACAGATATTTTATGAGAAATTTTCGTCCAGCAGCGCCTTTTTTCCGTTTTCATCCAATACAGTGCTGTTTTTCGTTTGTTTTTCCGCCTCATCGACCCGGGAAATATAAGACACACACTGATCGCTCAGCAGTTTTTCCGCGTCGAGTCCATGCATCTGGGCAAGGGCAGAAAGATGCCACAGCATCCGGGACATATTCCTTTCCATCTGCTCCGTGTTTCCGGAGACAGCCGCATCACGCAAGCCCTCCAGATCACTGGCGGCGCCGCTCAGCACATCCTCCGTCACCGGGGTAATTCCCGCCTTGATGGATTTTTTCACCATCTTCTGCGCACGCATCAGCGCAGGCAACGCGGGGGGAACGCTTTTCAAAGTACCGCTCAGGCCGATTCTGTGCTTCTCTTCCGTTTTGATGGCTTCCCAGTTGTTCAGCACCGCCTCGGAGGTATCGGCCTGCACGTCCCCGAAAATGTGGGGATGGCGGTGAATCAGCTTTGCGCACACGTCGTGGATCACGTCATCCACGCAAAAGTCCCCTGCCTCCTCGGAGATCCGGGAGTGGAACACGATCTGAAGAAGCGCATCCCCCAATTCCTCACGAAGGAGGACGGCGTCGTTGTTGTCGATGGCCTCGATCACCTCATAGGTTTCCTCGATCATATTGGCACGAATGCTTTCGTGGGTCTGCTCACGATCCCAGGGGCAGCCGTTCTCCGACCGAAGCAGGGCCATGATCCGCACAAGCGAATCAAAATTATGCTTTTTCTCCGAGAGGAGAATTTCTACATCTTTGTTCATAACGTCACACTTTCCACATTTATTCCCGCACAAGACGGATCCGCTTCAAAACGGACAAGATCTTTTCACCTTTGGGAAGGAGGCGAATATCATCCGGCGTAATCGCACGCAGAAGGAAGATCAGCACCGCATACACAAAGACAGCCACCACAATAGCCAGCAAGGTGGGAAGACGACCTCCCATACCGATAGGACCGGTAAGCAATGCATAGGATCCCACAGCGGATGCGGCACACAAAACCGACGCCGCAAGGGGTTTTAGGAACACACGGGTGATTTTCGGCGCGACACCCACATGCTTTGCCACAAAATACAGATTCATAGCTGTAGCAGTCAGATAGCAAAGGAACGTACTGATAGGCGTACCGTGCATTCCCACAACGTACAAAAGGAAGTAGTTGGACACGATCTTCACGCAAGAGCCGGCCAGCATGGAATACAGCGGCTTTCTCTCAAATCCGTTTGCCTGCAGAATCGCATTGGTAACCGACAGCATGCACACGAAGAAGGTGGACGGCGCCAGAAGGGACAGAAGGCTCCAGGCCATCTCCACCGATTCCTGCACATAGAACAAGTCGGAGGCCAAG
>JAZSCY010000115.1:0-4495 GCA_045530875.1 Eubacteriales bacterium | reverse complement strand
TATTGCTGGCGGCCCTTCTTCATGAAGCCGGGCATGGACTGGCGTGCCGGATGCTGGGGGTTCCCCTCCGATTTTTCCGTCCCGTCGCCGGCGGTGCTGTGATCGGATACGACTCCTCCCGCATTTCCTATTCCCGGGAAGCATGGATCGCGGCCGCAGGTCCTCTCGCCAATCTGGGCGGGGCGCTTTTGTGCTTCCCCGGCCCTTGCAGTCGGGGGCGCGCCCTTTTTGGAATCTCCTGTTTGGCACTTGCCTTATTTAATTCTCTCCCCATCCGGAATCTGGATGGGGGTACTTTTCTTGCCGCCGTTCTGCAAAAACGCATGGATATCCGGCGGTGCGACAGGATTTGCTCCGCTTTGTCTGCCGCATGCACCGTGGCGGTGTGGATCGGTGCCGTTTCCGTCCAGCTGCGGTGCGGCGGCAATCTTTCTTTGCTTCTGATCTCCGTCTATCTTTTGACAAAGATCGGCACATAACGGGATGATGTATAAAAAAACAGCTTCATCCGAAAAGAATATATTGCAAATTATTTCACATTGTGCTACAATGATTTTGACTATTCATAAAATGGTCAAATTCAGTGAAAGAACGAGGAAAGCAATGGAAAAAAATAAGCTGGTTGAGCTGAAGAACATCGTCAAGGAGTTCAACGGCGAGCCGGTGCTGAGAAGCATCAATCTGGATGTACATGATAATGAATTCATGACACTGCTCGGTCCTTCCGGTTGCGGTAAAACCACAACCCTCCGTATTATCGGCGGTTTTGTTACCCCCGATTCCGGCGATGTGTTCTTCGATGGCGTTCGAATCAACGATGTGCCCCCGCACAAACGCCAGGTAAACACGGTTTTTCAGAAATATGCCCTGTTTCCGCATTTGAATGTGTATGAAAATGTGGCTTTTGCTCTGCGCCTGAAAAAGACGCCTGAGCGGGAAGTCAGTATGCGCGTAGCCGAAATGCTGGAACTCGTGAACCTCAGCGGTTTTGAAAAACGAAGTGTGAACTATCTCTCCGGCGGACAGCAGCAGAGAGTTGCCATCGCCCGTGCCCTGATCAGCAATCCCCGGGTTCTCCTTCTGGACGAGCCTTTGGGTGCCCTCGATCTCAAATTGCGCAAGGAAATGCAGACAGAACTGAAAGCTCTGCAGCAGCGCACGGGAATTACCTTTGTATACGTAACACACGATCAGGAGGAAGCCCTCACCATGAGTGATACGGTGGTCGTCATGAACGGCGGTATCATTCAGCAGATCGGCACGCCTCAGGATATATATAACGAACCGGTCAACACATTTGTTGCCACCTTTATCGGCGAATCCAACATCCTCCCCGGCATTATGCACCGGGATTTCCTGGCGGAGTTTGCCGGCAACAATTTTGCCTGTGTGGACAGCGGTTTTGCGCCCATGGAACCTGTCAACGTGGTTATCCGTCCCGAGGATATCTCCATTGTGGAGGCACAGGAGGAAACCATCAACGGCGTAGTTCGCCGCGTGACCTTCAAGGGTGTTCACTATGAAATTATCGTGGAAGCCTGCTCTGTGGACTGGATCATCCACTCCACCAAAGCGCCCGAGGTGGGCAGCGTGGTGGGCATGACCTTCACCCCGCAGGATATCCATATCATGCACCGTTACCCGGATGACGCGCCGGCTCCCCTGGAGACGGTCCGCAAGCCGGATGAATCGGCGGACACTCCGTAAGAATCCGCCGAGGCAGAGTACAGTATCCGCCGTATTTGTGCCTGCATTCGCCAGCGTTTTGCGCTGACGAGCCTATCTATTCTGAAATTCCGGCGGGGAAACGGAGCAATCATTGAACAAACAAGTCAAATGGGCCGCCTCCCCTTACCTTTTGTGGATGGCGATCTTTATTATCGTTCCGCTGGCGCTGATCGCGTTGTTTGCGTTCACCACCACCTACACCGTGGATGCGGACGGCAATATTCTCACTGAGGAAGAAATCTGGGCCATCAAGGAAGAATATGCCGATGAAGAGGGCAATCTTCCAGAGGGCATGCTTGAGGAAAAAACCGCGTTCACCATGCAGCATATTCTGGAAGTGAGCAACTATATGTCCACGCTGCTCAACTCCATCTGGCTGGCGCTGATCGCCACGGTGATCTGCCTGCTTCTGGCTTACCCTGTGGCCTACTACATCTCCCGGCTGGACTTCAGCCGGCAGAAGATGATGCTGATGCTGGTCATGCTTCCCATGTGGATGAACTTCCTTCTGCGCACCTATGCGTGGATGACCCTGCTTGAAAAGAACGGTCTGATCAACCAGTTCCTCGGATTGTTCGGCATCGGACCGCTTCAGATGATCAACACCCCCGGTGCGGTCGTGCTGGGCATGGTGTACAACTACCTTCCCTTTATGATCATGCCCCTGTATTCCGTCATGACCAAGATCGAGGACCGCACCATTGAGGCAGCGCAGGATCTGGGTGCCGGATCTGTCCGCGTGATCACAAAGGTGGTTCTTCCCCTGTCCATGCCGGGCATCGCCTCGGGCATTACTATGGTATTCGTTCCCGCGGTCAGCACGTTCATCATTTCCCGTATGCTGGGCGGCGGTACCAATATGCTGATCGGTGACTTGATCGATCTGCAGTTCCTGGGCAACGCCTACAATCCCAATCTGGGTGCGGCCATGTCCATCGTACTGATGGTATTTATCCTGCTCTGCATGAGCATCACCAACTCCCTCGATGACGAGGATATGGAAGGGGTGCTGATGTAATGAAAAAACTGACTTTTTCCAAGATCTACACGTCGCTCATCTTCCTGTTTCTGTACATTCCCATCGGCGTTCTGATTGTAAATTCCTTCAATGCGTCGAAAAGCCGTACCGTATGGACCGGATTCACTCTGGACTGGTACGCAAAGCTGTTCCATAACGAAACCATCATGACCAGCCTGGTCAACACGCTGGTTGTAGCGCTGATCGCCTCGGTGGTAGCCACCATTCTTGGTACCGCCGCCGCCCTCGGCATTTACAACATGAACAGCGTGGCCCGCAAGTTCATCATGAACATCACCCTGATCCCCAATGTAAACCCGGAGATCGTCACCGGTGTTTCCCTGATGCTTCTCTTCGTATTCCTGAAAGTGGAGTTCGGATTCACCACCCTGATCCTCTCCCACATCACCTTCTGCGTGCCTTACGTAATTCTGAACGTCATGCCGAAGCTCCGGCAGATGAACCGGAATCTGTGCGAGGCAGCGGCGGATCTGGGGTGCAATCAGCTGCAGGTGTTCCGTAAAGTGATGATTCCCGAGATCATGCCCGGTATTCTGTCCGGATTCCTTATGTCACTCACCTACTCCATCGACGACTTCGTCATCAGCTATTTTACTCACGGAGCCAGTTCCCAGACCTTGTCTATCACCATCTTCTCCATGACCCGACGGAAAGTCAGCCCGGAAGTCAATGCCCTCTCCGCCATCATCTTTGTGGTGGTTCTGACGATCCTTCTGATCGTGAACATAATCGACATCAAAAAGCACGAGAAGGAGGCAAGACGATGAAACGGTTTATTTCGCTGTTGCTTCTTTCCCTTTTGATCCTGACTCTTACCCCTGTGTCCTTCGCCGCGGAAAGCGGATACGACATCCCCTATTCCGACAGCGTGGACTGGAACAAATTCCGCGGACAGGGTGTCACGCTGAACGTCTACAACTGGGGTGAATACATCTCTGTGGACGACGGCGAGGAGGGTGCCTTTGATGCCATCGCCGAGTTCGAAAAGCTGACCGGCATCGACGTGGTCTACTCCACCTTTTCCACCAACGAAGAGCTGTACGCCAAATTGAGAATGGGCGGCGGCAGCCAGTACGACATCATTATCCCCTCCGACTATATGGTATCCCGTATGATCGGCGAGGGCATGCTGGCCAAGCTGAATTACGCTAATATTCCCAATGCGGAACACATAAGAGAAGATCTGCGCACCGCCATCTCGGACACCGCGGCAGACTATTCCGTTCCCTATCTGTGGGGTATTGTAGGCATCATCTACAACACCACGCTGGTGGATGCGGAGGACGATGTACACTCCTGGGATATTCTGTGGAACGAGAAATACGCCAACAACATCCTGATGTTCCAGAACTCCCGGGACACCGTAGGCATCGCCCTGAAGCGGCTGGGTTATTCCTTTAACACCACGAATGAGGAGGAGATCCGTCATGCGGCACAGACCCTGGTGGATCAAAAACCCATCGTACAGGCCTACGTCATGGACGAGATTTTTGACAAGATGATCGGTGGCGAGGCGGCTTTGGCTCCCTACTACGCCGGCGACGCCATCGTTATGATGGAGGACAACCCGGATCTGGCCTTTGCTGTGCCTGCCGAGGGAACCAATCTGTTCATCGACTCCATGTGCATCCCCGCCAACTCCAAAAACAAAGAGGCGGCCGAGATGTTCATCAACTACATGTGCGAGACACTGACCGCCCTGAAAAACACGGAATATGTGGGATACGC
>JAZSCY010000143.1:0-10092 GCA_045530875.1 Eubacteriales bacterium | reverse complement strand
GAGCCCCTGCAATCCCGTGGCAACCAGCGCGGCGATTACTGTGCCGGACAGTACGTTTCCGTAATGACGGAAAGCCATAGACAGCGGTGTTGCTACCTCACTGAGTACGTTCATCGGTGCAAGAAGCGGCACCGGCTCGGCAAAACTCTTCAGATACTGGATCGGGCCGCACTTCATCTTGTAATAGGTGATCAGGCCGAACACAAGTATTGCCCATCCGGCCACCACATTCAGATCCGATGTGGGCGGATACAATCCAAACAAGGAAAGAAGGCTGGACAGCGCAGACAGAGCCAGAATTGCCGCAATAAACGGAGCAAAGCCCATAAAATATTCACCCATATTACTGCGCACAAGCCCGTCTGCTTTCTCCACAATCCATTCCACAGCGTGCTGACGCTTGGTGTCCGCTCGAACTTTCAGACCATGGGTAAGGAACAGGCACAGCCCCAGAACCGAGATCAGCAGAAGCCAGGAATTGATCTGAGATTCTGTAATCAGCAGATCCTGAATCGGCATAGGTACCTTAAAGAAAATACGGGCACCGGTGATTTGAATCCCATCCGACGGCGGTGTGGTAAGAATCTTTAGAACAATCGCCGCCAAAATGGGCACAACCATAAGCAGGATGTATAAACAATCCACCACCGCAAAACGGCGGTTTTTCCCATTCACAGTAGTTCCACCTCCATAGATTCAGGATAAGATCAGGACAACCTTTTATCAAAAAGCGGTCTGAATGCAATAGCAATCCGCGGAAAAAGAAGCGGAGGGATCACTGCCCAGATATGGAACACAGGCAGCGCTGCACCGAGTACAACAACAATCAGCATCAACATGAACCGATAAAGCTGGGATGTTCTCATGGCAGTTTTTGCGGAAGCTTCATCCTTAGTCACCGCTTTTTGTACTGAAATCCCTAAAAGGAAGAAGTTTAGAATAGCTACTCCCCCGCTCAAAGTATTACCAAGGAGGACGGTATAATCCCATTTGCCGATGATCAGAAATACCGCCTGTAAGACAAGGCTCAAAACGATCACCCATAAAGCGATGTATTTCGTTTCACGCACTACCGTTTTATCAATTTTCCCCATAAAACCCCTCAAAAAAACAAACGAGAACCAAGCCTCTGCAGACAGCTGGTTCCCGTTTCATTATTATGTTACGAATAGTATAGCACGCCCGAGATGATGTGTCAATGGATTTCCAACGAATTTATCAACACAATGGTAAAAATTCTGACTACTCTGACTCAGGCAGTAAGATTTCGTTCAGCTGACGCACTGCATCGTCGTATGTATCAAAACGGACCACATAGTCGCACAATTCCGCATTCTGCTCCTCGTATTCGATGGCACTCAGCCGATTTACTTTATCCTCAATAGACGAATTTTTGCGAAGAATATTCGCCATAAGCGCTTTCTTGTCCCGCTTGATATAGATGGACACCACATTATCAAAATACGTTTTCAGCGACATGGCGCCGCAGATGTCCATGGTGGTCAGAACCCGCTTTCCCTGCGCAAGAATCGCTTCCACATCTGCTTTGCGTGAGCCATAGCCGTGTCCCGCGTACATCGTGGACTCCACCAATTCCCCGCTTTCGCCCATCTGACGGAAGGTGTCAACGGAAACATAGTTGTACCACTTGTTTTCCTGCACTGCGGTGGGGTCCTTTGTGGTATAGCTGACCAGTTTTTCGTATTGATCGTTTTTCTCCAGAAAACGGGTTGCTATTTTGGACTTACCGCTTCCGGACGGTCCAACCAACACCACGATCCGATGATTGTTAGAAGCCGGATCTGTCTGCACCTGATAGCTGTTGGCGATTACTTCCACAACTTTCAGGAAAGATTCATAGTCGTTTACCGCCAGCATACCCGTTGCTTCCTGATTCCACGGACGTCGCATCAGTATAGGATAGCGTGCCCCGGATGTAAGAATATTATGCAGTCCGTCGTCAAAAAGAATATCCATATCGATCTTATCTTTGCGCGCGCCCATGTAGATATGATCCTCCGGGATCTCAGGAAACTCCTCCCGGATCCGTTGCGCACGGATGCCCATATACTCCGGCGGGACGGCAGTGCAAATATACACCTCCGTCATCTGGCTCAACCGGCGGACAAAATCCTTTGCTCCCTCATAAACGGGCTGTGTGCGATAGAAATCCGCATCCCGGAAATAAGGATAGATGCTGTCTGCGCGGGTACCGATTTTGCCCCAGCGGCTCTTTTCATATATGGTCATCGGCGGATCAAAACCGTGCTTTTCGTTGGCCAGACGCATCGCATAGGACGTGCACTCCATAAGAAGATCATCCACATCAAGCGCCGTGGAGAGTCTGTATTTTCTCTTCATTCCGCATCCTCCTGTATGTTATTTCTGTTTTAAAAAGGCAGCCCTGTGTTTGATACAGAAACACAGAAAGCTGCCACATTCTTATTTTACCATTCCTTTGCATTCAAGTCAAGGATAAATCGTTCGATTTCTACAGTTGAATTCCCACTATCCTTGACGGAAAACGGAAATTGTGCTATACTTTCATGGCATTATTTAGTAAATATCTCTCTGCTCCGCAGAAATATATATGGGAGACAGACTCACAAAATGAACGCAAAAACATTGTCCAAGGATTTCACACAGGGAAACATCGCCCGCCAGATGTTTTTCTTTGCTCTTCCCTTTATGGCATCCAATGCACTGCAGGTACTGTACAGCACCATTGATATGATTATCGTTGGCGAATTTGTAGGAACCCCCGGTCTGTCCGCCGTATCCCAAAGCAGCCAGATACTCAATTTCGCCACGATGGTCTGCCTTGGCTTTTCCAACGCCGGCCAGGTTTTGCTGGCACAGGCACTCGGTGCGGGAAAACGGCGGGAAATGAACCAGATCATCGGTTCTCTCTTTGGCTTCATCACCGTTTTGGCCATGATTCTCACGGGTGTGATTATGACAGCGCAAACCTGGATTCTCGACACAATGAAAATCCCCGTAGAGTCCTATGACATGGCACGGGATTATCTTGTGATCTGCGGGGCCGGCATGGTATTCACAGCCGGGTACAATATGGTTTCTGCCGTACTCCGAGGCATGGGTGATGCCAAACGTCCCTTTGTTTTCATAGGTGTCGCCTCTGGCGTTAATCTGGTGCTGGATATTCTGTTCACCGGCTTTCTCGGCTGGGGTGTAGCCGGTGCCGCCTGGGCTACCATCATCGGTCAAGCCGTCTCCTTTGTGTTCTCGCTGGTCTATCTTTACCGCAAGCGGAATGATTTCGGGTTCGACTTCCGCCGGAAATATTTTATCCCCAACATGAAATATATCGGTATGATCACCAATCTCGGAACGCCTATGGCTATCCAGTCCGGCTGTATCAACTTGTCCATGCTGGTCGTTAATTCTCTTATCAACGACGTAGGTGTTGTGGCATCGGCTACGTTCGGTGTCGGTGTACGAATCGATGACATTATCAACAAGATTTCTCAGGGAATTCAGTACGCGGCTGTTCCCATGATCAGTCAGAACATCGGAGCCGGCAAGCAGGAGCGGGCGCAAAAAGTGGTACACACCGCCTGGCTGTTCTCCACCGTCATGACGGTATTCTGCATGATTCTGTATCTTCTTTTCGGAAAGTATATGTTTATGATCTTCTCGGATGATGTGCTGGTGCACGAAATGTCCGGCGAGTTTATCATGGCTATTCTGTGGATGTTTCCCGCCCTTGCTGTCATGCGTGGCAGCGGTGCCTTTATTCAAGGGATCGGTAACGCAAAACTCAGCATGGTTCTGGCTCTGCTGGACGGCGTAGTTCTCCGTATCGGCCTCAGCTGGCTGTTTGGAATCCATCTGGGTTGGGGCTTTTACGGATTTGTTCTGGGATACGGATTGGCCCCATACGGTTACGCCATTCCCAGCGCGCTGTACTTTTTGGGCGGCAGATGGAAAAAGCGAAAAGCATTGGCAGAGGATCTCTGATTAAACAAAATTGAATCCCCCTTGGCATAATAATTGCCAAGGGGGATTTGTTTAGTTAATCACAGTAATTGTGTGCTGACCGGCTTCAGGCAGAACCACATATTTGCGTTCCCGGCCGGACACGGTTCGGATGATAATCTCAGCCTCCGCTCCGTCAACCGAAACAGATGTGACAGATGCAGGAAGAGAAACGGCCATGGGTGTTTCCGTATTGACAACAAATCCATCTTTTTGCGCGGTAATCTGCACGTCCTTGCGCTTATCCCAGAAGCGGGCAACATCGTCAATCGTAAGCAGACAAACATCATACCCGTTCACCTCCCAGAATGCCATAGCCATACGCAAAGCGGAAAGTGCCCATTCGGTATCGGCATTGTTGGGAGAGAAATAGTGAGGATGAACGAAGAACCCAGCAATACGGCCTTCTTCCACCGCACCGGTGATGTAGTTCAAAATTTGGGCTGCGTCTGTGTAGCTTCCACCAAATCGGGGCTCGTAGTAGTTGATCGGAATCTCCATACAAGGAATCAGCTGATTCTCGTGTTCCGTATCGTCGCATGTATAGCGCGGGAAGGATGTACCGAAACCAAATCCGCACAAATTGAATGCGTTGATATTGGAAGGATCGATCTCGCCGCATTTGCTGTTATCCGCCAGGACTCCGGCCTCTGCCAGCCAGCGAAGCTTTTCCGCCACCATTTCCTTTTGAATAAAACAGTGATTCACGTTGACAACCGGTACTGTACCAAAGCAGTCCTTAAACCATTTTACAGACAGAGTCTGCCCACGGGATGAGTACGGAACCTCCAGATAGTTTGTGTGAAGTCCCAACTCGCATCCAAGCTCCGCCAGATCCTCCATCTGGAATTTGTCAAGCAGAAAATCAGAGGATTTTGGCATCGCGTTGATGTGATACGGCAGGCCCAATTTATTGGCTACTTTGGCGGCGGTCAAGTTATATGCTGTTGAGGTGTAGTCATCATCCCCGCCCACATGGAGAGCAAAATCCGGATAGGTTCCCTCCTCCGTCAGAGGCAGGCGGGCAACCATCGGAACGCCCATGGAATGAAGCATATCCTCAAGAATCAAAAGCAGATGATCGTTATAGGGCTGATCGGAATATTTACCGGAGGGCACCGGACGTGTATCCGGTGTACGTCCTACAGGGAATCCGTTCTTGCCTTTCCCATCGGAAAAACCGTCACCGGAAAACCACACGGTTGCGCACAAATCAAAGCAGAACGCATACGTGCGCTCATTCTGACGGACAACGGCGGGCACAGACTCACCGGACTCATTTTCGCCCATGTACAGTACTTCCGCCGCATCTGTCACAGCAGTAATCGGAGCAAACAGAGGGATCCGTTCCTCTCCATACAAAAGATGTCCCACAATTTCGGGAGCGCGAACCACATCCCCGCCGCCCAGCAGAATCACATAGCCCACGTTTTCGGGAACCGTGTCCAAATCATTCCGATTGGCCAGAAGGATGTCATTCTCGCCAAGAGTGGCAAGACCCTCAGCGGTGCATGGTGTACCGCTGACACCAAGCCATGCAAGCATGGACGGGATATATGCAGGAGTATAGTCCACACCAGCCGCATTCAACTCGGCACGTCTTGCGTCATTCTGCAAATAGTACACATTCACCGTATAATCGGCAGCATCCACAATCACATCATCCGGGCTATCTTTACCGGAACCCGGTGCACAGGCAGGAACGGAAAGAATAATATGGAATACCGCCAAAAAAGCGGCTGTGACGGAAAGAAATCTTTTCGTAATACGCGAGCGGGAAGATAACATACAAGTACCTCTCGTTGTGTAATTTGGGGGGCATCAGAAGATCTGCGCAACTTTAACAAAAGCAAACCAGCCCGGGAAGGTTCTTGCGAAGACTCCCGGGCGGTCAAGTTTTACTTATTCACAGTGACGGTGTGTGCACCAGCATTGGCAAGCACAACGTATTTACGTTCACGTCCGGTTACAGTACGCGTAACAATCTCAGCATCCGCACCGTTAACGGTGACAGAAGTAACACCGTTCGGCAGGGCAAGTGCCATCGGAAGCGCATTATTCACTGAATAGCGATCATCCTCCACGGTAATCTGTACATCCTTACGTGCTTCCCAAAAGCGGGCAATGCGGTTGGTGGAGGTCAGGCAGGGTGTGTATCCCTTTTCTTTCCAATGGGCAATAGCCGCCTTCAGAGCAGCCACCGACCACTCAGAATTGGCATTGGCAGGATTGAAATAATGAGGATGCACGAAGAACTGTGCAATTCGTCCGTCCTCAGCGGCTCCGTCGATATAGTTCAGAACTTTATTCTCATCCGTATACTGACCGCCAATGCGAGGCTCATAATAGTTCAATGGAATTTCCATACAGGAAATCAACTGATTGTTATGTTCCGCATCATCACAGGTGTATCTCGGGAAAGAGGTGCCGAATCCGAATCCGCAAAGATTGAACGCATTGATGTTGGAAGGATCAATCTCGCCCAGCTTGCCGTTATCCGCGATAATCCCACTGGCAGCCAGCCAACGGAGACGCTCCGCGGCCATACCTGCCTGGATCAGGCAATGGTTTACATTGGTAATCGGTTCCACACCAAAATACTTGCGATACAAATCCGCCGAAGCTTTCTGACCTTCCTCGGTGTAAGGAGTTTTCAGAAAATCCGTGTGCAGGGCCAACTCGCATCCAAGCGCGGCCATTTCTTCCATCTGCTCACGGGTAATGATAAACTGATCCCCGCCGGGCATGGCATTTTCATGATAAGGCAGTCCGAGAGAGTTGGTGATACGTGCCGCATTCAGATTGAAATCGGCAGAGGTATAATCATCGTCTCCAGAAACATGAAGAGCAAAATCCGGCAGCACTCCATCTTCCGTCAGGGGAAGACGAGATACCATAGGCACGCCCAAAGATAGAAGAATATCCTCAAGGATCGTGAGAAGATGATCATTGTAGGGGCGATCGGAGTACATACCGTGAGGAACGGGCCGGGTATCGGGTGTACGGCCGATAAAGAATCCGTTCTTGCCCTTGCCGTCCGAAAAACCGTCGCCGGCAAACCAAACGGTAGCACAAAGATCAAAGCAAAAAGCGTATGTACGGTCATCCTGACGTACGACAGCAGGAACTGCTTCCCCATCGGCATCCTCGCCCATATACAAAACTTCCTGTGCATGGGCAGTTCTGGCAATGGGAGCAAAGAGAGGAATTCTCTCCTCACCGAACAAAACATGACCGTGGATGACCGCTTCACGGGCAACAGCGCTGCCTCCCAGGAGAACAACGTGACCTACATTTTCGGGGATTGCATCCAGATCATCCAGGTTGGCAAGAAGAATATCCTGTTTCGTCAAGGCCGGAAGATCGGCCGGAGTGCACACGGTACCGTCGGCACCCAGCCAAGCAAGGATAGCGGGGATATAGGCCGGTGTGTAATCCACACCGGCTTTATTCAGTTCACTTTTTCGTGTTTCGTTTTGCAGATAGTAAAGTTTCATACAAACACCTCCACGCTATTATCCGGCGTGATTATTTTGCGTCGCGGAAATCCGGCACTTCCAGAAGTGCGCCGTTCTGTCTTGCAGATTCGTAAGCCATGATGGCAGGTGCTGCTGTCTCCACAGCCTTATATACATCCATCGGAGGCGTCTTATCGTTAAGAATCGCGTCCATAAAATGATACATAGGATAGAAGTCTGCGCCGCCGTGGCCTGCGTTCTTGAACAAATCACTGGCATCCGGATCCGCGCAGCCCCATTCGGGATGGTTGCTCCAACCGTCCGCCCGGGTGTACATCTTACCGGCATCCTCGGTGGAACGGGCGGACTCCAGAGAGCCCTCAGAGCCCTTCAACTGATACCAGTGTGCGGATGTGTGCGCCTTACGTCCGAAAGGTGCGGTAAAGCCGGCACGGAGGCTGAAAATCGTGTCATTGGAGTTATACATCAAAGCGCACTCCAGGTCGCGGGTTGCAAATCCTTCGTGGCAGTAGCTTCCCTGTCTGGTGCCCAGGCAGGAAACCTTCTCAATACGGCCGCCAGTAATGGACAGAAGCGGAGAGAGTTCATGAGGCAGATACCAGATGGGATCCATGAACGCACGGTATCTCCAAGTGGTCTCCCAATCGGGATCATTATGATAGGAAGGATCCGCCGTCCAGATGCGTGCGCCGGTCTTCTTATTGCGGAAGTAGTCCCAAGTGTTCTCAAAATGGAGATATTCGCCCTCCGCGTAGAACACCTTACCGATCTTACCCTCAGTTACCATCTTTCTCCACTGAGTGATAAAATGCCAATAACGGGTCTGCTCGGCCAGCTGATATTTTGCGCCAGTCTTCTTTACGGTGTTAACCAATGCCCAGCACTGATCGATCGTATAAGCGGCAGGAACCTCCGTCATTACATGAATACCGCGGTTCATTTCTTCCACCGCGTAGTCCACCTGAATGTCCGGGTCGCAGGCAATAAGGATAGCATCGTATACGGAGTTCTTCACCATGTCTTCATAAGATGTGAATACTTTTGCTTCCTGTCCAGTCTTCTCCTTCAACTGTGCCGCTGCATTGGCTGCATAATTGTCAGCGATATCGCACATAGCAACCACCTCTGCCTGCGGGTGTGCAGCATAGGTCGTACCAAGATATGTACCGCGAGATCCGGTTCCAAGAATAGCAAGTCTAACTTTTTCCATAGTTTTTTCTCCTTTTTTCATATTGACTTTCGCCCTGATAAGAATATAATAAATCATAAAGAACAAAAAATATATACGCAGTTAGATTTAATTTTTATGAATTTGGTTAATCCTGATTGATAGGAGGCAGTTATGAGCGTCACACAGGAAAAGAAAACGTACACTTCCCGCTCCCTCTGTCCGATTCTTTCCATAGATCGACTGTATACCGCTTTTGTCGGTGAATACAGCGGTGACTTTTTCGGTCACGGCGAAAGCCATGATATGTGGGAGATGAGCATCATTTTGTCCGGAACAGCCGGCATCACTGCCGGTACGCACGTATACGAATGTAAACAAGGAGATGCCGTCATCATCCCGGGCGGGTTGTTCCACACAGCATGGGCAATGGATACGGACGGTGTACGGATAATGACCGTCAGCTTCACCGGTGAATGGGTAAACCGCTTCGTTCCCTCCGGCAAGTTTTCCCTAACCGAAAGAGAAAAACACATTTCTCAGCTTCTTGCGGAAACACTGCAGGAGTTGTGCGGCAGACATCAGCTTCATGACGTCACCTTCCGCCGAGAGGATGAACAGATCATCAAAAATCTGCTGGAGCTTTTGGTACTGCATTTCAATCTACGCCGTGATGAGAACGGAAAATCTGCCTCCGGTGCCATCGGTGACCGTTTTTCTGAGATTGCTGGATATATGAAAGCGCACGTGTGTGAGCCACTTGAGGTGGACAAGATTTGTTCCGACTGCAATATTGGCCGCAGTGCGCTGAAAGATCTTTTCCGACGCTACACAGGCTCAGGCGTTATCAAATATTATAATTATCTGCGCATGCGCCATATAGTTAAATTGTTGGGTGAAGGAAAGAACATGGCTGAAATTGCTGACATCATGAATTTCTCCTCCCAAAACTACTTATCCTCCTTCTTTAAGCGGGAAACCGGTATGACCCCCAGCCAGTATCGCACCGAAAGACTTAAAAATCGCAAATAATGCACCAGTTTATATATTTGTGATCTGTACTTAATAAGTGTCCTGCTTACGCATGGGCACTTTTTTAGTAAAGTTTCACAGTTGAGGCGTGGATCCGCACGGTTTTGTCGTCCAAATTCATAAATTTATAATCTATCTGCGTATATATTTTTTTGGCTTTATGATTTATTATATATGTGTAGACTTTTATCTATATTTTAAGGAGAACTGTCATGAAAGCAAAAAGAATACTCGCTCTGATTCTCGCAGCGCTGTTCTTGCTCCCTGTTTTCGTCGGCTGTAACGAAACACCGGATACGCCCGACAATCCCGACACCCCCAAGGATTCTGATACTCCCCCTGTATCCGATTCCACCCCCACCGAAGACACAGACCCTGTGGAAGAGGGACTTGTTCTGGATGTAACCGACTTCG
>JAZSCY010000120.1:0-5986 GCA_045530875.1 Eubacteriales bacterium | reverse complement strand
ATCCGGTATTTACTTTGATGATGCGGCAGATGCAGAACTGGAGTTGAGTTGCGTGCAGGAGTTTGCCGTGGATAAAGCGGGCATCGTCGATCAGCCCCGCGTCGTTTACGGCTTCATTATGGACGATTTTCTGACTATGGCCTCCGTATCGGAGTTGAATTTGGATTATGTCAACAGCCATTTTACCCATCCCGACGGTGCGCTGGATCCGGAAAGAGGCGCGGAGCTTGGATGGGGTGAGATGAAGCGTCGGTTTGGTGGCTATCTGTCGTGGCTGTACGATTCCGCCTCAGGCCTCCGCAATCTGACGGGTACGGAGGCATCTGCCGCGGTACAGCGTTTTGCCGCTGTGGCGCCGGAACTGAAGTACACGGAGAATGGCGTGAGAATAAATATTGGTAATTTCTATGATGAGGCACAATTCCTTGTCCGGTTTAACGAAGGTACACCCGAGGATGTTACGGGCGGTAAACTCACGCATCTGACGGGCGGTCTGTATCTGCTTTGTGCCACAGAGGATACCGTTGACATCACTTTAAATCAGGAGTAAACTGTGAGAATCTGTTTGGTTTTGGAGGGCTGTTATCCGTTTATCAACGGCGGCGTTTCCACTTGGATGCATCAATACATAAACGAAATGCCCGAGCATGAATTTGTGCTGTGGGTAATCGGCGCGAAAGCCGAGGACAGGGATAAGTTTGTCTATACCTTGCCGGAAAATGTGGTGGAGGTGGAGCAGGTTTTCCTGGACGATGCTTTGCGCGTAAAAGACACGGGTATTTTCCATCATCGCTTCACCGATGAAGAAAAAGAGGCGCTTCAGCGTCTTGTATCCTCCAATAAACCAAACTGGGATCTGCTTTTCGAAATGTATCAGGTGCGGAAAATCAATCCGATGTCCTACCTGAAAAGCGAAAGCTTTCTTGAAACGCTTACGGAAACCTGCCGGAAGGAGTTTCCTTTCATCGCGTTTTCGGATACGTTTCATTCCGTGCGTTCCCGCCTTCTGCCCGTACTGTATCTCATGGGGTCCAAAATCCCCCAGGCGGATTGCTATCACGCCATCTGTACGGGATATGGCGGATTGCTTGCCTCCATGGCGGCCTATGTTACCAAAAAGCCGATGCTTCTTACGGAGCACGGCATCTATACGCGGGAGCGGGAGGAGGAGATCATCCGTGCCAAATGGGTGGCGAGAGCATTCAAACCTCACTGGATCGATTTCTTCTATATGCTCTCCGATCTTACCTATGAAAGAGCTTTTCGTGTCACATCGCTGTTCACCCGGGCGATGCACACCCAGATTGATATGGGATGCGACGCGTCCAAATGCCGGGTAATCGAAAACGGCATCAGCTATGAGCGTCTGTGCAACATTCCCCTCAAGGAGGAGGATGGCATGGTGGATATCGGCGCGGTGGTGCGTCTGGCCCCCATCAAGGATATCAAAACCATGATATACGCATTCTTTGAACTATGTGCCAGACGGGACAATGTACGTCTTCACATCATGGGCGGCGTGGACGATCCGGAATACGCCGACGAATGCTATGCGCTTGTAAAACAGCTTGGCCTGGAGGATAAGATCATTTTCACAGGCCGGGTGAACATCATCGAATATTTTGAAAAACTGGATTTTACGCTGCTCACCAGTATCTCCGAAGGTCAGCCGCTGTCGGTGCTGGAGTCTTTTGCCGCAAGACGTCCCGCAGTCACCACGGACGTTGGCTGCTGCAGCGAACTTTTGAACGGAAAGCCGGGAGATACGTTGGGTAAGGCGGGATATTTTGCACCGCCGATGCAGCGCTCCAAGCTTGCGGATGCCATGGAACTCCTTTGCGAATCGAGGGAACTTCGCCTGAAAATGGGCGAGATCGGGCAGAAGCGGGTGTACGAGAATTTCCGATACATTATTATGCTCACGAAATACCGTGATCTTTACAAAGAGGTGGAAACGGAATGGCCGGAATCGGTTTCGAATTAAAAAAACTTTTCGCCAAAAAAGGCGTTCTGAATTCTGCCAAGGCGTACAGCTATGCGGCGGTCATTTGCACAGGTCCCATGCTTCTCGGTGTACTTCTGCTTTTGGGAATCACCGGTCTTTGCATGCTTGCAAAAACGGATCTCCACACAAGAGAAGTGCTTATCTGCATGATCACCTACACCTTGCTGGCATCGGTTACCGTGTCATCCTTTTTCTCCATGGTGGTCACCCGCTATGTGGCAGATATGCTCTTTGAAGAGAAAAAAGGCACCGTTCTTCCCGCGTTCTGGGGATCCACCGTGATCATGATGGCTGTGGGCAGCGTTTTGTACGGTGTGTTTCTGGCTTTCTCCGGCGCATCTTTTGTGCAGGCGGCGTTATGCTTTATGCTTTTCAACGAATTGATCATCGTGTGGAATGCTATGGGCTTTTTGTCGGCGATCAAGGATTATAAGGGAATCTTTTTGTCCTTCCTCACCTCCGTCGCTGTAAGCCTCCTCCTTGGCGCATTTCTTCTGTGGCTGAGAGTTCCCGTTATAGAGGCGCTTCTGTCCGCGGTGAGCGTCGGATACGGTGTGATGCTTATCTGGGATGTGATCCTGCTGCACCGCTATTTTCCCCACACCCATCTCGGCGCATTTACTTTCCTGAAATGGATTGATGCGTTTCTTCCTCTGTCCCTTTCCGGCTTTTTTATGAACATCGGTATGTTCTCCCATCTGGTGATTATGTGGTTTTCCGATATCGGCGTGCGCGTGCACGGAATCTTTTACAGCGCACCCTGGTACGATGTCCCCGCTTTGCTTTCGTTTATGACTGCATTGATCACTACCGTAAATTTTGTGGTGTCGGTGGAAGTGAATTTCTATCCGAAATACCGCAATCACTACAGCCTGTATAACGATAAAGGCACCATCGACAACATCAAACAGGCCGAAAAGGAAATGATCGGCACGCTGAAAACGGAGTTGTTCTATACCGCGCTGAAGCAGCTGTTGTTCACCGCCGCGGTGATTGCACTGGGCGGCTACCTTCTCGATCTGCTTCCTTTGGGATTCAATGAGATCATGCGGGGATATTTCCGTACTCTTTGCGTCGGATACGGCGTGTATGCCATCGGCAACATGCTTATGCTGATCCTGCTTTATTTTACGGATTACAAGGGTGCTTTGCTCACCACGGCGATCTTTGCCGTGGCCAGCACCGGTTTCACGGCATTGTCCCTCTGTTTTTCCAACATCTATTACGGGTTCGGATTTTTAATCGCCGCTATGATCTTCGCCGCCGCTTGTGCTGTGAGATTGGATTATTTTACGAAGCGACTTCCGTACTACATTCTGTCGGTGCAGCCTCTTGTGTCGGAGGACCGATCCGGCATATTCACCAAGCTCGGGGCATTTTTGGAGAATACATTGGAGGATACAAAAAATGAGTAAAAGGATTCTGTCCGCCGCGTGTTTGCTTTTGATCGCGGCTGTGTATATGACCGGATGCAAAGACTCCATGGAGCCGGCTGTGAATACAAATCTGGGTATGACGATCGATAAATCGGACATAGAAACCGGGGAGAATGTGCACATCCGGGACAAAAATCTCTTGTATGAGCAGCAAAACCGTACGGAAATTGTTACTATGTATCTCACCGTGTCCTCCGGCAATTCCGCGGAAAATACCAATCACACCTGGGAGGAGATCAACACTTATTCTGCTTACGATTATGAAGATATGGGGGTGGAGCGGTATAAGGTGGCCGGACTGATTCAGGTGGGCAATGAAAACGGACTGATTCCCGGAGAGTTGGGATACGGCCAAGTCGCCCCCAACTGTACCGTGCAAATCCGCGGTCAGTCCTCCAGCCGCAACGTTCAGAAAAACTATAAAATCAGCATCAAGGACAACAAAGGCGATTGGCGTGGACAGACGACCATCGCTTTGAACAAGCATCAGGGGGACGGACTCCGTTTCCGCAATAAGCTGGGCTTTGATCTGCTTTCGGAGATCGATGAGCTGATGAGCCTCCGCACCACCTTTGTGCGGCTTTATGTGAAGGATACGACAGCCGGCCCCGATGCAAAATTTGAGGACTACGGAATCTATACCCAGGTGGAGCAGCTGAACAAAACCGCCCTGGAACGCCACGGACTGGACAAGCGCGGACACCTCTATAAAGTGAATTTCTGTGAGTTTTACCGGTATGAGGATACGATCGTTCTGAAAGACAATCCCCGATACGATATTTCCCGCTTTGAGGAGATTTTGGAAATCAAGGGCAGTGACGACCATGCCAAGCTGATCCGGCTGCTGGAGAGGATCAACGACTACTCTATCCCGATCGAAACGATTCTGGAAGAGGATTTCGATACAGAAAACGTGGCGTATTGGATGGCCTATCAGCTTCTTGTGGGAAATGTGGATACCCAGAGCCGCAATTTCTACCTTTACAGTGCCCAGAACGATGCCCGCTGGTACATACTTTCCTGGGATCTGGACGGCTCCTTCAAGCGTAAGGAGTATGAGCTTCTCGGACGGAGCGATTACAGCGAGTGGGAAGCAGGCGTGAGCAATTATTGGGGGAATGTTTTCTTCCGGCGCTGCCTGAAGTCGGAAACCTACCGTCAAGCGCTCACCGCTGCCGTGGAGGATATTTACGCAAAACTTTGCGACGGACGGGTAGAGAAGTATGCGGATGCGTACGCAAAACTGCTCAAGCCGCTGGTGTATACCGGACGGGATGCTTTGCATATGCCGGTCACCGCTTCCCAGTATGACGTGGTTGCTGCCACCCTTGTGGATGAAATCAAGGATAATTATCAGCGTATCAAGGATTCCTTCGATAAACCCATGCCCTTCTTTATCGGGGAGCCGCAGCGGGAGGGAGAAAAGATCCACTTGCAGTGGGAGGCTTCGTACACATTCGATGCCGAAGAGATATCCTATACGTTTGAGCTGGCGCGGGATTGCCGCTTTGCCGAAATGATTGTGAAAAAAGAGAATCTCAAAATACCCACCGTGGAATTCGACAGCCTTCCCGCGGGACAGTATTTTATCCGCGTGAAATCCTACGACGCGGGCGGGCAGAGTCAGACCGCGTTTGACTCGTATGTGACGGACGGCGGCAAAATCTATGGAACCAAATGCTTCTATGTGGATGCACAGGGCGAGATCGTGGAGGATGTGTATGTCGAAGACTGAACAGTACCGCCACGAGTGGAAGTATCTGATCGATACGGCGCAGAAGGAGTATATCTGCCAGCGGCTGTCCTCCTTTCTGGAGTTGGACAAGCACGCACAGACAGGCGGATATATGATCCGGAGTCTGTATTTTGACGATTACTTTCATACTGCCTATGAGGAAAAGGATGCGGGCGTGCTGGAGAGAAAGAAATACCGCATACGCATCTACAACTGCTCGGACAGCAGTATAAAACTGGAGCGAAAAAAGAAATTCGGCAGTTATATCTTTAAAGAATCTGCCCCGCTGACACGGGATGAGGTTTATAAAATCCTCGACGGCGAGTATGAGTTCCTTCTGCACAGCCAACATCCGCTTTGCCGGGAATTCTACGTGGAATGTGTCAGCAACGTGATGCGTCCCCGCACCATCGTGGACTATGATCGGGAACCCTGGATTCTGGATGCGGGAACGGTGCGCGTTACCTTCGATATGGACGTGCGCGCGGCCATCGGAAGCTACGATATTTTTGACGACACGCTTCCCACTCTTCCCGTGCTTGAAGCGGGAAAATGCGTTATGGAAGTGAAGTATACGGAGTTTCTGCCTCGATTTGTGCGGGATATACTGCCGGACAGAGCCTCAGAATTTACGGCCGTGTCGAAATACGTGCTTTGTTACGAAAAAACGGAATACATGAACAGCTTCAAATATTGGTATGAGAATTAAAGTGGAGGATGACTATGAGTGTACAGGACTTTATAAAAAATTCTATTATTGAGTCGGGTATGTTTGACGGTGTGAGCATAACAAACGCGGCTATCGGGCTT
>JAZSCY010000165.1:0-4304 GCA_045530875.1 Eubacteriales bacterium | reverse complement strand
GAAGACTCTGAAAAAACTTCTGAATGAAAAAAAGATCCCTCCGGAAAAACGTTCCCGTCTGCCCATCCTGTGCGACGGAGACGGGATTCTGTGGATCCCCGGCGTGGATGGCCGGATCCCGAAAACCGATGGAGAGACAATATTCATATACACTCTTGCGGAGCCGTCCTGTGAATGAGGGACACAGCCGCGGGAAATGCTATAGAGAATGACTAAGGAGAAAGATTATGCATACTTCCATTCTGGATCAGGATATGGATCGGATTCTCGTATCCGCAGACGAAATTGACCGCATCACCACGGAGATCGCCGCACGCATTGACGAGGATTACCGCGATGTGGAAGGAAAACTGGTACTGCTCTGCATCCTGAAGGGCAGCGTTGTCTTCATGGGCGATCTGATGAAGAAGATCCGCCGCCCAGTAGAGATTGATTTCATGCGGGTTTCTTCCTATGGCGAGGGAACCAAATCCACCGGCCGTATCAAGATCCATCTGGATCTGAACCGGACGGATATCAGCGAATGCAATATTCTGATCATTGAGGATATCATCGACAGCGGAAGAACGCTGTCCTACCTGAGCGAGTATCTGCGCATCAACGGTGCGAAGAGCGTGCGCACCTGTACGCTGCTTGATAAACCGTCCCGCCGCGAGGTGGATTTCACCTCCGACTATGTGGGCAAGACCATCCCCGACGAGTTCGTGGTGGGATACGGCCTGGACTACCAGGAGAAATACCGCGCGCTGCCTTATGTGGGCATTCTGAAGCGCGAAGTATACGAACATTAATTTCCCCCTTTCTCGGTGCAAACCGATCATTTCACAGCCGGATAATGTGAGAATGCCGGTATAATCCACGCGGAGGAATTCATGAAGAAAACCCTGAAATTAGCTATATTTTACATCCTGTTGATCGGAATGATTCTTTTCCTGGCCACCTCGCTGGGACAGTCGTTCTTTGCCTCGGAGGATGTGACACTCAGCGGCGTCATCAACCTGTTCGAGGAAGAAAAGGTAAAGGCCTTTGTGGTTGATGAGCGCAATACGCTGAAGATGGAAATCCGTGTTGTGCTGGAAAACGGCACGGAAGCCACCAAACCCGCTGTCTATCGGCTGCGGGATCTGCGACTGTTCTGGACCATTCTGGGCGACACCATCGAAGAGCAGCACGCGGCGGGCATCATTGAAAAATACGATATCCCGGCGCCGGTGACGGTCTCTCCCTGGGTGCAGATTCTGCCGCCCATCATCATCACGGTTCTGCTGATCGCGGCGTGGATCTATGCCGCCAATCATGCTATGGGAGGAAAAGGCTCCCGTATGAACTCTTTCGGCCGCGCAAAGGTCCGCACCAATACATCGGATATGCCAAAAGTTCTCTTTAAGGACGTAGCCGGCGCGGATGAGGAAAAAGCAGAGCTGGAGGAACTGGTGGAATTTTTGCGGGATCCCGCGTACTTCACCAAGCTGGGTGCCAGAATTCCCCATGGCGTGCTTTTGGTAGGTCCTCCCGGAACCGGTAAGACCCTTTTGGCCAAGGCTGTGGCCGGGGAAGCAGGCGTACCCTTCTTCTCCATCTCCGGATCCGATTTCGTAGAGATGTATGTGGGCGTGGGTGCATCCCGTGTCCGCGATCTGTTTGAAAATGCAAAGAAATCCCCTGCCGCCATCATCTTCATCGATGAGATCGATGCGGTTGGCCGTCAGAGAGGCACCGGCCTCGGCGGCGGTCACGATGAGCGTGAGCAGACCTTGAACCAGCTTCTGGTGGAGATGGACGGTTTCGGATCCAACGACGGCGTGATCGTCATGGCAGCCACCAACCGCCCCGACGTTCTGGATCCCGCCCTTCTTCGTCCCGGCCGTTTTGACCGTCAGGTCACCGTCGGCTATCCGGACGTCAAGGGACGTGAAGCGATTCTGCAGGTGCACAGCAAGAACAAGCCCTTTGAAGACGATGTAAGCCTGGAAGTAATCGCCCGTACCACGGTGGGCTTCACCGGTGCGGATCTGGCGAATCTTCTCAATGAGGCCGCTCTTCTGGCCGCCCGCAAGGGTAAAGAACTGATCGGCATGAACGATATCGAGGAGTCCATGCTGAAGATCATTGTCGGTACCCAGAAGAAATCCCGTGTCGTATCCGAAAAGGATAAGCGGATCACCGCCTACCATGAAGCGGGCCACGCGATCGTGGGCTATCGGCTTCAGGAAGACCGGCCCGTGCATCATATTTCCATCATCCCCAGCGGAAACGCTGCCGGATTTACCTTGTCCATGCCGAAGAATGACAATACCCACACCTCCAAATCCGAGATGTGCGGCGAGATTGCCATGCTTCTGGCCGGCCGGGTGGCGGAATCTCTGATCGGGGATATCCACACCGGCGCATCCAACGATATCCAGCGCGCATCCCAGATCGCCCGCAGCATGGTCACCAAGTACGGTATGTCGGATCTGTTGGGTCCCATCCAGTACGGCAGTGCCACCGGTAACGATGAGGTGTTCCTGGGCCGTGATTTCAATCACACACAGAACTATTCCGATGAAACCGCTTCTGCCATCGACGCAGAGGTGAAACGCATTGTGAACGAGGCATACGAGCAGGCGAAGCAGATTCTTATGCAGAATATGGATAAGCTGGATTTCGTGGCCGGGTTCCTTGTAAAGAATGAGGTCATGGAAGAGGATCAGTTCCGCCGCGCTATGGAGGAGCCTTTCGTCACCTACGAGCAGTTGGAGGATATGGTGGCGGATAAGCGCCGCAAGAGCAAGATGGAGAACGAAGCCCGTGCCCGTCACATCGCCGAGATGGAGCGGAAGCGGGAAGAGGAGAGAAAACGGGAAGAAGAGCGACTGCGCAGTCAGCAGGAGCCCCATATTTCCCGGGATGAGGAACCTCCTTTCCGCTGAAAAAGCATATAAGGCAATCGCCTAACAAACCCAGCCCCGCCTAACGGGGCTGGGTTTTTTGCGGATATCTATGTCATAACGCTTTAATTTTTTAATTGTCGGTTAAATTCTGTTTCGTACGGATGCCTTGCGCAAGTGGATTTTGTTGTGTACAATATAGTCAGAAACACCGGTGATTCAATTTGAAAAACGAGGTATCCTTTATGGAACTTTATATTGGCGAAAACATAAAACGTCATCGCAGGCAAAAAGGCATTACGCAGGAAACGCTGGCAGAGTATATGCACGTTTCCACCCCCGCCGTTTCCAAATGGGAGCGAGGGGAATCTCTGCCCGATATCAGCATGGTGATTCCGCTGGCGTCCTATTTTGGTGTATCCACAGATGAGATTCTGGGGCTGGATATGGCGAAGAATGAAGAAAAGATTCAGCGGTATCTGGATGAATACCATCAGTTCGGTGCACTGGGAAAAGTACATGAAAAATTCGCTCTGATGGTGAAGGCCTACAATGAATTTCCGAATGACTGGCGCATCGTGGAAGAATACATGTGGCAGCTCAACTATGATCCCAACTGCACAGAGCCCTACGGCAATGAAGTGCACAAAGAAGAATTGTATCGCTTGTGTGAGCGGGTGCTTGACGAATGCACTGTGGATAAGACAAGATATGCGGCACTCTCCATTCTGGGTGGACTGTATATTCTGGATGGACAGCGCGACAAAGCCATTGAAACGGTGAGCCGTCTCCCGGACTATTGGATGACGAAAGATCAAGAACTGGAAAACAGCTATGATGAGGGAAGTGCGGAGTGGTGGGCTCAGCTGCGCGAAAACATTTGGAACTACACAGAAATACTCCAGGTTAAGATACGCAATGCGGCTTTGTACGCGACGGATCGAGCAGAGCAAATTCGGCTTCTCAAAAAGGCAGTTGCCTTGATTGAACTTGTGCTGGATGAGGGCGATTACGGGTTCTGTCATTACCACTTGTGTGAGTTGTATATTTGGATTGCCAATCGCTACGCAATGCTGAACGAACTGGATGCGGCCATAGACAACTATGAAAAAGGTTTTGCCCATGCAAAAGCATATGATAATCTGCCGCGAACCAGTGTGCATACATCGTATCTTGTGCGCGGAAAAGTGCAGGATATGACAAATATCTGTTCCGGGACAGAATCCAATGAGGTTGCGCGGGAAATCCAGTATCTGCGCGAATGCAAGGTGTACGAGAAGGTAAAAGATTTGCCGCAGATGCAGGCACTGCTTGCCAAGTATGAACCGTTTATGGGAAAGAAAAAGATTTCTTGTGAGACATTAGGCTCTTAACAAGTCCCCGCATCCCCATAATTCACGTCTCGTCGGTGTCCCGGTTTTTCGGGATGCATAT
>JAZSCY010000380.1:0-8406 GCA_045530875.1 Eubacteriales bacterium | reverse complement strand
GTTGGCGTAACTGGGACCAACGGCAATACGGTTGGCCGCGCAGTAGCTCTCTCCGTCATGAAACGCGCAGTTTTTCACGTCACATGCCACGCCCTTCAGGTGTTTTCCTGTTTTTGTCGATTCTTTGTTTTGTTTCATTCCCATTCTCCTTTCCGACGCGTACGCCATTCTGTATTCTTTCCCGGGCGCATACAATCATTCTATGAAAGGATTTCCGCCAAAGCGGTCACGGTACGATTATGTCTCTATTTTCCATAGCCGATCTGCATCTTTCTCTGTCCACCGACAAGCCCATGGACAAATTCGGATCCAGGTGGATTTCCCACGCAGATAAGATTGAGAAAAACTGGCGCGCTATTGTTTCCGATACGGATACCGTCATCGTCCCCGGAGACATTTCCTGGGGAATGTCTCTGGAGGAATCCCGGGCGGATCTGGCTTTCATTGATTCCCTGCCCGGCAGAAAACTGATCGGCAAGGGAAATCATGACTATTGGTGGTCCACCATGTCCAAAATGAAGGCGTTTGTGCAGAAGGAAGGTTTTACCACCATAGATTTTTTGTACAACAACGCGTATGTGTGCGAGGATTACATTGTGTGCGGCACCCGGGGATGGTACGTGGAAGAACGGCTGCAGAACGAGCGCGACAATGCGGATTATGCTAAAATCGTCGCCCGAGAAGCCGCCCGTCTGAAAATGAGTCTGACGGAAGCCGCTTCCCTGCAGACAGACGAAAAAAGGACTGTGCTGGTCTATCTCCACTTCCCGCCCGTATTCCGCTCCTTTGTCTGCCGGGAACTGGTTGATGTCATGCATGAATTCTCCGTTCATCACTGCTACTTCGGTCATATACACGGCGTGTATGACGCTCCCCGCTCCACAGATTTTGAGGGCATTTCCATGACAATGATCTCCGCGGACTTCCTCAATTTCGTCCCGATGATCACAATGCCCTGCGATTACTGAGGTTTTTCGTCGATTTTCCCATTTTTTCTTTTGGGAAATTGTTATATTTTTCACTTTTGACATTGACAGAACGAGTAAAAAATTATACAATATAAAGAGATATGATTTTGGAGGATTAAATAACCATGAGCTTGAAAAAGTCCGAGCTTATTGAAAAAAATCAGTATGAGCTCACATTTGATGTAGATCGTGCTACCTTTGATAAGGCAGTGGATAAGGCATACCGTCGGAGTGTAAAGAATATCAATATTCCCGGCTTCCGTCGCGGCAAGGCGCCCCGTTCCATCATCGAGAAGATGTACGGCAGCGGTGTCTTCTACGAAGATGCCATCAACGATATCATTCCCGCCGCTTACACCGAAGCAGCCAAGGAATCCGGTCTTGAGATCGTCAGCCAGCCTGAGTTCGATGTGGAAACCATCGACGAAAACGGCGTTGTGCTGAAGGCGAAGGTTTTTGTAAAGCCTGAGGTTAAGATCGAGAATTATCTCGGCATCGAGGCTACCCGCACTCTCACTCCCGTTACCGATGCGGATGTGGATGCAGAGATCGAGAAGGTTCGCGCACGCAATTCCCGTATGATCGACGTAACCGACCGCGCCGCTCAGAATGACGACATCGCAAACATCGATTACGAAGGTTCCGTGGACGGCGTTCCCTTCGACGGCGGCAAGGCAGAGGGTCATGATCTGAAGCTGGGCTCCGGTCAGTTCATCCCCGGCTTTGAGGATCAGATCGTTGGTCACGCCATCGGCGATGCTTTCGATGTAAACGTAACCTTCCCCACCGAGTATCACGCAGAAGAGCTTGCCGGTAAGGAAGCTGTGTTCAAGGTAAAGCTGAACGCGCTGAAGTTCAACGAACTCCCCGCTCTGGATGACGAATTCGTTCGCGATGTATCCGAATTCGATACTCTCGATGAATATAAGGCGGACATCAAGGCTAAACTCGAAGAGAAGAATGCCAAGATCGCGGAGAACGGCGTAGAAGAGCAGCTGCTGGAAGCACTGATCGAAAAGCTGGACGCTGAGATTCCTGAGGCTATGTTCGAGACGGAGACCGAGAACTTCGTTCGCGACTACGACAACCGTCTGCGTATGCAGGGTCTGGATCTGGCCACCTACTTCAAGTATACCGGCATGAATCTGGATATGATGCGTCAGCAGCTTCGCCCCCAGGCTGAGAAGCAGGTTAAGACCCGCCTGGCTCTGGAAAAGATCGCTGAACTCGAGAACATCACTGTTTCCGAGGAAGAAATCGAGGCTGAGTACACCCGCATCGCCGAGGCTTACGGCATGGAATCTGCCAAGGTTAAGGAAACCGTGGATGCCGACTCCATCGCAGCCGATATGAAGGTTAAGAAGGCAGTGGATCTTGTAAAAGAAAAGGCTGTTGTAACCGATGCCGCTCCTGCAGCGGACGCTGAATAATTTTTGCAAAACGATTACCGCTGTTTCCTTCTGAGACAGCGGTAATATATATAATTGGAAGAAACAACATTATTTGACAAAACATGAGCACAGGCTCAGAAAGGCGGCACACTATGGCACTGGTACCCATGGTCGTTGAGCAGACTTCTCGCGGAGAACGCTCCTACGATATTTTCTCTCGTCTTTTGAATGACCGCATTATTTTTCTGGCGGATGAAGTAAACGACACGACCGCTTCCCTGGTGGTCGCACAGATGCTCTTTTTGGAAGCACAGGATCCGGATAAAGACATCCATTTGTATATCAATTCCCCCGGCGGTTCTGTTACTGCCGGCATGGCGATCTATGACACCATGAATTTCATCAAGTGCGATGTGTCCACTATCTGCATCGGCATGGCCGCCAGCATGGGGGCATTCCTGCTCTCCTCCGGCGCTAAGGGCAAGCGTCTCGCACTGCCCAACAGCGAGATTATGATTCATCAGCCCCTGGGCGGTATGCAGGGCCAGGCAACGGATATCAAGATCCACGCCGACCATATTCTGCGCACACGGGATACGCTGAACCGCATCCTTGCTGAAAACACCGGCCGTCCCATTGAGGAAATCGCCCGCGACACGGAGCGCGATAATTTCATGAGTGCGGATGCGGCTATGGAATACGGTCTGATCGATCGTGTGATCGCCAAGCGCCCGTAAGACTTTGAAAGGAATTACTCATGGCTCAAAATAACAATTCCGGATCGGGGCACGAAGTAAAACTGCGCTGCTGTTCCTTCTGCGGAAGAAATGAGCGGCAGGTACAGTTTTTGATTCCTTCCGCCACCGGTGCGTATATTTGCGATAACTGCGTGGATGCCTGCAGCGAACTGATCTATGAACAGCTGCACCAGGGGGGAGATGACTTCCTTCTGTCCGAGAGCACGCTGCCCACGCCTAAGGAGATCAAGGCGACACTGGATGAATACATCATCGGCCAGGATAATGCCAAGGTAGCCCTGTCCGTGGCAGTATACAATCACTACAAGCGCATTCTTTACAATGAAAGCAAGGCGTCCAAAAAGCGAATCAAGGATGAAACCACCGAGGCAGAGGAAGTCGATCTGCAGAAGAGCAACGTTCTTCTGATCGGCCCCACCGGTGTAGGTAAGACGTATCTCGCCCAGACTCTTGCCCGGACTTTGCACGTTCCTTTCGCTATCGCCGATGCCACCACGCTGACGGAGGCTGGTTATGTGGGCGAGGACGTGGAAAACATTCTTCTTCGCCTGATCCAGGCTGCCGATTTTGATATCGAGCTGGCAGAACGCGGCATCATCTACATTGACGAAATCGATAAGATCTCCCGCAAGAGTGAAAATCCCTCCATCACCGGTGACGTTTCCGGCGAGGGCGTACAGCAGGCGCTTTTGAAAATTCTGGAAGGTACTATTTCCAATGTTCCTCCCCAGGGCGGCAGAAAGCATCCCAACCAGGAGTTTATTCAGATTGATACATCCAACATCCTGTTTATCTGCGGCGGTGCTTTTGACGGCTTGGAAAAGGTGATCGGCAAAAGGACGGAAAATGCCTCCATTGGTTTCAGCGGAAACGTGAAGAACAAAGAAGACAGCCGCAAGCATTCCCTTCTCATGGATGCTACCGCCCACGACATCGTCAAGTTCGGTTTGATTCCGGAGTTGGTCGGACGCCTTCCTGTCATCGTTCCTCTCGAGAATCTGGATGCGGATGCCCTTGTGCGCATTCTGAAAGAGCCGAAGAACTCCCTGACCAAGCAGTATGCAAAACTGTTTGACATGGATCATGTGGCGCTGACTTTTGAAGATGACGCTTTGCGTGCCGTGGCGGAACTTGCTATTGAACGCAATACGGGTGCACGCGGACTTCGCGGCATTCTGGAGGGTGTCATGACGTCGGTTATGTTCGAGATTCCCTCCCGGGATGATGTGGAATCGGTTGTCATTACCGAGGAATGCATCCGTAACCGCACGGCCCCGAAGCTGATTTTGAAAACTCCGGCCCCTGCTCTCCTTGCCGAAAGCAGTGCGGTATCTGAAACGGATAACGAAAACGTGTCTGCTTCCTGAAACAAAAAAGCACGCGCGCAACCAACGTGCGTGCGTGCTCTTTCTATAAACTAAATAAGCCGTCCCAATCGGGAACGGCCTAACAGATATTATTCAACTGTCACAAATTCCTCATCCGCGGTGGATGCGGCTTCTGCTCGGGCAAGCTCTTCATTGTATGCCTCAATCACAGCCGATTCCAGACGGAAGCGGAAATCCGCATTGATGGGATGAGCGATATCGCGATATGTTCCGTCCGGGTTCTTTCTGCTGGGCATAACGATAAAGTACTTTTCGCGGGCATAAATAACCTTGATGTCATGCAGTGCGATCTGATCATCCAGCGTAACGGACACAACCGCCTTCATCGGTCCCTCGTCAAAGAGTTTGCGGATTTTGATGTTGGTGATTTCCATGAGTTTGTCCTCCTGATGTGCATACTAGCACATTTTCACATTTTTCAATACCGCATATATTATACAGTCAGATTATGAAGATTATTCAACAGTATTGAAATATTTTTTTGAATTTATTATTTATAATTTATAGACCACTTGTAATAATTTTGTGAACACAGCACATGTGCTGCGTTTGCAACACTTTTTGTGGAGGTAATACCCCATGTCATTGCCGAATACACACTTCGGTGCTGAAAAAATTGCACAACTGCTGTCCGACTCTCCAAAACGGATTTTCTTTTGCGGAATCGGCGGCGTCAGCATGTGCTCTCTGGCTCATATTTCCCACCTTCGCGGACACATCGTATCCGGATACGACCGCACACCTTCCCCGCTGACCAAGCAGCTGGAAGCGCTGGGAATTCCAATCTGCTATACGTCCGACGCATCCAATCTGGGCGACGCGGATATGCTGGTTTATACGGTGGCTATTCCTGGCACCCAGCCCGAATATGCAGAGGCCATCCGTCGTGGGATTCCCGTCATATCCCGTGCGGATTATCTTGGCTATATCATGAGCGGATATACAAGCCGGATCGGTGTATCCGGCATGCACGGAAAAAGTACAACCACCGCTATGCTGGAGCAGATCTTCCGCGTTGGTGAGAAGGATCCCACCGTCAGCTGCGGTGCTCCCATGAAGGATGTGGGAGGCCGCTGTGATCGCATCGGCGGTGAGGATTATTTCATCTTTGAAGCCTGCGAATACATGGACTCCTTTTTGGATTTCTACCCCACAGATGTAGTGGTGCTGAACATTGAGCCCGACCATCTGGACTATTTCCGGGATATTTATCATATCGAAGATTCCTTTTCCCGATTCCTGGACCGTGCGGGAAGTCAAGGCACTGCCTATTTGAATCTTGGCGACGATAACGTCATGCGCGCCTCCAAAGATTTTACCGGACGTACAGTCACATTTGGCGTGGAGAACCCGGACGCGGATTACAGCGCGGAAGACATCGTGATGGAATTCGGCCGCCCCACCTTCACAATCACCCACCATGGTGAGCCTGTATGCCGGATATCCATGCATGTGCCCGGTGCTCATATCATCTGCGACGCACTGGCCGCCTCTGCCGTAGCGCTGGAGCACGGTCTGTCCCCCGACGATATTGCCATCGCTCTGTCGGAGTTTGACGGAGCGGCACGGCGCATGGACAGAAAGGGATCCACCGCTTCGGGAGCCGTAGTCTTTGACGATTATGCACATCATCCCACGGAAATCACATCCACTTTGAATTCCGCCGTCAATATGGAGTTTGACCGGATTTTCTGCGTGTTCCAGCCCCACACATATTCCCGCACCAAAGAACTGTTTGACGATTTTGTGGCCTCCTTGTCTCATGAGGGAGTTCACAAGGTCCTGCTGGCAGAAATCTATTCCGCCAGAGAAACGGACACCCGCGGCGTTTCTTCCGCTATGCTGGCGGAGCAAATCCGATCACGCAGCATCAGTTGTCAGTGCTATCCTACCTTTGAGGATATCGTCCGCACATTGAAGGAGGAAACCGCAAAAGGCGACATGATTCTGATCATGGGAGCCGGCGATATCAACACAATCTCCTCCGATCTGGTTAAATAAAGATATTTCTCGTGCCGTTCTGACCAACAGTCAGGACGACTTTTTCTCTGTGATTTTTAATGTTCAATTTCTTCGGAAAATCCGTGAATTTTATCACAGAATTGTTGACATTTGCACGTGAAATGTGTTAAAATATATGTAATTGATATGATGCACCCATTTTTCGCACCGGAAAGGATAGAAGACATGTATAACGAAAGACGAGAACAAATTCGCATGCTTCTCGCAGAGAAACCCTTCGTTTCAATTAAAGAACTGGAAATCATGTTCCCCCATGTCTCCGGTATGACCATCCGACGTGATATCGAGTATTTTGAACAGTCCGGCGATGCCATTAAGGTACGCGGCGGTGCCCGTTCCACGAAGTTCATCACCACTTCCAAGGACGATGCCATCACCACCCGTATGCAGGAAAACGTTGCCTCCAAGGATCTGATCGCAAAACGCGCGGCTGAATTTTTGGAGACGGGACGCTCGATCTTCATCGACTCCGGCTCCACTTTGCAGCGCATCGTTCCCTATGTTCCCAATGAACGCTTTACATTCACCACCACCAACCCCATGGCAGCACTGGAGTTGTGTAAGATTGGGCTGCCTGTTGTCAATATTGTGGGCGGCAAGCTGGACCGGGATTATCAGACCGTGACCGGTATGCATGCCATGCGGTTTCTGTCCGACATCAACATCGACATTGCGTTTCTCTCTCCCTCCGGTCTTTCCCTGAAAAGCGGATTCACCGGCGGCAATTACAGCGAATGCGAGTTGAAGCGTGTTGTTGTAGATAAGGCACGCCTGGTCGTTCTGCTTCTGGACGCATCCAAGATCGACAAGAGTCTACCGTATACCTTCTGTCATCTGGATCAGGTTAATATCATTATCACAGACACTCCCCTGCCCGAGGACATCACGGAGCAGATCCACCGTCACGGCGGACAGATCATTGATGTCACAAAAGAAAACATGTAAACAATACTGATGGTTTCCGGCAGTCAGCCGGTTCCGATATATTCACCACGAAAGGAAAGATACTTATGGCACAGTTCGTGATCATGCCCCGTCAGGGACAAAGCGTAGAAAGCTGCATTATCACCACATGGCAGAAGAAAGTCGGAGACACCGTCGCTGAAGGCGATATCCTGTTCTCCTATGAGACAGACAAATCCGCTTTCGACGAAGCTGCTCAGGTAAGCGGCACTTTGCTCGCAATCCTCTTCGAGGAGGGAGACGTTGTTCCCTGTCTCGAAAACGTCTGCATTATCGGTGAGGCAGGAGAGGACATCTCCTCTATGGTAGCCGCCGCTCCCGCAGAGGAAGCCGCTGCCTCAGCACCTGCAGCCGCTGAGGAAGTTAAGGCGGAGGCAGCACCCGTTATTACCGCTGCTCCTGTTCAGGCAGGCGACCTTATCCGCATCTCTCCCCGCGCAAAGAACCTCGCGCTTCAGACCGGCGTAGATATGACCAAGGTAGCGCCCACCGGTCCTCACGGACGTATCATAGAGCGCGATATCAATGCTGCACTGGATGCCGGATTTGTTGCAAATACCGCTGCTGTTGAAGCATTCCTGGCAGGCAATCCCATCGTTACTGAAGAAACCGCTGAAGAAGCTGCAGTCGAGACGAAGACTGACGTGGTTGTCTCCGACGACGTTCGCGCATACGACGAGGAGCCGCTCTCCGGTGTTCGCCGCGTAATCGCCCGTCAGATGCATGCTTCTCTGTCCGAGATGGCACAGCTGACTCTGAACGCATCCTTCGATGCTACCGCACTGATGAACTTCCGCGCTTCCCTGAAGGCAAGCGGCGAGGCTCTCGGTCTGGGCAAGATCTCCCTCAACGATATGGTTCTCTTCGCCGTATCCCGCACCCTTTTGAATTATCCCGAAATCAACGCCAACCTGGT
>JAZSCY010000245.1:0-3305 GCA_045530875.1 Eubacteriales bacterium | reverse complement strand
TAAGACCGCTTGGCCTCCGACTTGACGATGACGACGAGGATGACGATCTGGAGTGCGATTTTGACTGCGCACACTGCTCCCACCCTGATGCCTGCGACATGGAAGATTACGACGACTATGACGACGAGGACGAGGATGATGAGGAGGACGAGGACGGCTTCCGTTGCCTGATGTGTCCCGGATGCGGTGAGAAGATCTATTTTGACGAATCCATGGATCCCTCCGATCTGATCTGCCCCGCATGCGGCAAGGACGTCTGCGGCGATGAAGAGGAAACTGAGGAAGTTTAATTTTTGATATCCGAAACGGCAGGTGCATACTCCGCATCTGCCGTTTTTCATGAGGTGTCTGTTATGATAAAAGCCAGCTTGAAGGAAATGTCCGTCATCTCGCCCCTGCCGGATCTGTTTGCCAAGGAAAACGGCGAGCGTATTACATCCCCCGCTGAATGGGAAGAGCATAAAAAGCATTTGTACCGGTATGCGGTGGATATGCAGTACGGCGGTATGCCTCCCGCACCGGAATTTATGCGGGTGGAGCCTCTGTTCCACTTCCCATGGATCGATTCCTATCGGATCCATACGGGACGGCGGGAGCACCCTATCACCTTTGTGATGCAGGTGGTGTGGCCGAAGGAAGGGGTGGATCACCATCAGAAATTCCCCGTGATTGTGGACGGTGACGGCTGCTTCCCCCATCCTTTCTATGACGAAAATCTGGCCGCTGTGTCGGAATTCGGTGCCCTCCTGGTGCGCTTCAACCGCACCGAATTGGCCCACGATATCAAAGAGGACGTTCGCGCGGACGGACTGTATGACGTGTATCCCGATATGCATTTCAGTGCGCTGGCCGCCTGGGCATGGGGATTCCACCGCTGTGTGGATGCACTGATGGAGTTGGGAATTGCCGATCCCGATCTGATCGCCTTTACCGGTCACTCCCGTGGTGGCAAGACGGCTCTTCTGGCCGGTGCTACCGATCCTCGGGCCACTTTGGTCTGCCCTAACGGAAGCGGTGCCGGCGGTGCCGGATGTTACCATATCCATTCCGTGACGGAGTGCGAGGACGGAGTGGAGCGCCGCAGTGAGGAACTCCACGATCTTTGGCGGAATTTTCCCTATTGGTTCGGCCCGGAAATGGAGCCGTATATCCATCGGGAGGAGGATCTGCCCTTCGATACCTATTTCTTGAAGGCGCTGGTAGCTCCCCGTTATTTGCTGACCACCGAAGCACTCAGCGATGCCTGGGCCAATCCCGCCGGCACCTATCTGAGCAATCTGGCGGCTAAGGAGGCCTATGCCTTCCTGGGTGCGGAGGATCGGATTCTTTGTCACTACCGGGACGGCTATCATAACCATATTGGCACGGATTTCCGGGCGCTCATCGCCGTCCTACGGCATATGCAGGACGGAACGCCTCTGCCGGAAACCATGAACCGTCCTCCTTTTGATGGCATGAAGGCGGTACATACCTGGAAAAAACCGTAAGGATTTTCTCGGGTATTCCTGCCATTCCAGCTTTTGCGTATAGTACCGTCACTTCCCGCTTGTCGGGAAGTGATGCTTTATGGTATCCTATAAATAGAATACATTACATAGGATGATACTGTATGCGAAACAACGGAAAATTTTCAAAAAATGTTTTTTCGGTGATCACCCACCTTTGCTGGACGGTCACCTTGTGCCTCAGCTTGTATGTGCTGAAATATACTACCGCCATGTATGCTTTGCCGCTGGATCTGTCCCGCAGTGAGGCCATCGCTCAGGGAATGACGGAAACGGTGTTTTTCTGCATGGCGCTGATTTTGATTGCCCAGATCCTTTGGACAGTTATGGTAAAATCTGCTGAAAGGGAGTGAGAATGTGACGGGGAAGGACCACGCGGTGCGCCGGGCGTTTGCCTGTGCCATGGCCGAGCCGCCCATTTGCGATGCGGTTGCCGGTTGCGAGAATATGTTTGTCGCTTTTTCCGGCGGTGCTGATTCCGCGGCACTGCTTGTCCTGATGCGGGAATATGCCGCGGAAAACCGTATATCTCTCACGGCCATCCACGTCCATCACGGCATCCGCGGTGTGGAAGCGGATCGGGATGCCCTTGCCTGCGAAGCGTTTTGCCAGGAGCGGGGAATTCCGCTGATCCTCCATCGGGCTGATGTGCCGGCGCTCTCGAAGCAGTGGTCCCTTGGGCTGGGGGAAGCGGCACGTCGGGTGCGCTATCAGGCGTTTGACGACTTGTGCGCTGGAAAAGAGAACGCTTTGGTGGCAACGGCTCATTCCGCGGATGACAATCTGGAAACGGTGCTGTTCCATATGCTTCGCGGAGCCGGATCTGCCGGTATGGCCGGGATTCCGCCGGTAAGGGATCGGTATATCCGCCCCCTTTTGGGATGCTCCTCTTTGGAGATCCGGGATTTTTGCCGGGCGGAAGGAATCTCCTACGTGAGCGACAGCACCAACGCGGACAGCGCCTACACCCGCAACTATATCCGGCATGAGATCGTTCCCGCTTTGCGGAAGATCACCCCATCCCCCGAGAAAGCCGTGATGCGCATGAGTTCTCTTTTGCGCCGGGATGAGGCATTTTTGCATAAGGCGGCGGTGGCCGCCCTGGGAGAGTACGCCTCCCGAACATCCGCGCCCTGCGGGATGCTTTCGGATCTGGATGACGCCGTTCTGAGCCGGGCATGCGGAATTCTGTACAGCAATGCCGCTGGCGGCAAGAGCGATCTGAGCGCCTCCCATGTGGCGGAGTTGTGCCGTATGATCCGCGCCGGGCGCTGTGATTCCGTCAGTTTGCCCGGATCCCTTCGTGCCCGTGTGTTTGACGGGGAGATCGCGTTCCTCCCGGAACAGGATCCGGTGGCAGGGGCGGATTCGCTCTGTTTTTCCTTGACGGAGGGGGTACATTCCTTTCCCGAGTACGGATTCGGCATCTGTTTTTTTGCGGATGAGGGGAAGAATATCCCATTTGATAAAAATATTTACAAATTGGCAATATGTACGTCTTTACCTTTTGATACAATACAAGGTAAGGCATTTGTGCGTTTTCGGATGCCCGGTGACCGGTATCGGTTCGGCGGCATGACGCGCAGTGTGAAAAAATTACTCAATGAGGCAAAAATTCCGCCGGAAAAGCGGGAGCGACTGCCTGTTTTCTGCGATGAGGCGGGGATTTTGTGGATCCCCGGATTTCCTGTGCGCGACGGCGGAAGTACCGATGGGGCACAGGCGTTTCTTGCTTGTTTTTCTCTGTGAATGCATAGGCATGACACAGGGGTGGAACGATACATATTGTGTCTGTCCGCG
>JAZSCY010000311.1:0-7888 GCA_045530875.1 Eubacteriales bacterium | reverse complement strand
CAGTCCCTCCCCAGCGACAAGCGACAATTTTCCGTTCATCCTACTGATAAATTACTGGCTATACTTCCGGATATCCGCAAAGCATCCGGTGAATGGATGGAGATGCTGTCTGAGGGTATTCCGCAAAATGAACTGGATATTTTTGACTCCGTGCTCCGTCGTATGGAAGAAAAGGCACGAGCGATTATTGAAAAGCAAGAGGGAACGAGATGAAGTGGGTATTTGCATATCTGAAACCGCTGGCAGCGAGAATATTGGCCGGCATTTCTGTCAAGATCGTCGGCACGGTTGCTGAACTGATCATTCCCTTCTTGCTGAGCTATCTACTGGAAAATGTGGTGGAAACGAACGACGTCAAAAAGATTTTATTCTACGGTGCTCTCATGGCTATATGTGCCGTGACAGCCTGCATCGGCAACATCACAGCCAACCGCATGGCCGCGAAAACCACCATGAAGTTTTCCACAAAAATGCGAAAAGATCTTTTCTCCAAAACAATCCATCTTTCCGCACGCACAACGGACAAATTTACGATTCCCTCCCTGGAGGCAAGAATCACCTCCGATACATACAATGTCCAGAACTTTATCGGTATGATGCAGAGAATGGGTATCCGTGCGCCGATTTTGCTGTTGGGCGGTACAATCATCACCTTCGCCATGGACAGAAAACTGGCGCTGGTTATGGTCGCCACTCTGCCGCTTATCTTTATCGTTGTGTACAGCATATCCCGCATGGGTGTACCTCTGTATTCAAACGTACAAAGCTCTGTGGACGGAATGGTACGTGTAGTCCGTGAAGACGCTCAGGGCATTCGGGTGATCAAGGCACTTTCTCGTGTGGATTATGAAAACGCGCGTTACGACAAAGCCAACCGAACTCTCAAACGAAACGAAACCAAGGCAGGCGTCATCATGGGTATTGTCAATCCCATTATGACCTTGCTCATGAATACGGGCATTGTAGCCGTTATCGCCGTCAGCGCCTATTTTGTAGCGAATAATACCTCATCTGCAACCACCGTAATCGCCTTTATGCAGTATTTTACGCTCATTTCCATGGCGATGATGTCGTTGTCCAGAATGTTCGTTATGTACACAAAATGTGCCGCATCTGCACGTCGGATCTCACAGGTCATGGAGATGGAAAACGAACTGAAAGTATTCCCGGATGACGGCAAGGGCGACACAGACAATCACATCTCCTTTGAAAATGTATCCTTTTCCTATCTTGGAAAAGCCAATAACATAAAGAACGTATCCTTCTCCTTAAAAAGAGGTCAGACACTGGGTATTATAGGCGCTACCGGCAGTGGAAAGTCCACACTTCTTCGCCTTCTCATGCGATTCTACGATGTAGATTCCGGAAAGATTCGTATCTACGGAAAGGATGTACGCTCCTACACCCGGGAGGATCTTACCGCCATGTTTGGCGTGGTATTCCAGAATGACTTCCTTTATGCCGGATCGATTGAAGAAAACATCCGCTTTGGCCGGGATATTTCTCAGTCTGACATGATCGACGCGGCAAAAATTGCTCAGGCCCATGATTTCATTTCCTCATTCCCCGACGGATACGCACATCATATATCCACAGGCGGCACCAACCTCTCCGGCGGTCAGCGGCAGCGTGTCCTTCTCTCCCGCGCCATAGCCGTCCGCCCGGAAATTCTCATACTGGATGACTCCTCCTCCGCCCTTGATTATAAGACCGACGCAAACCTACGTCAGGCGTTGTCCGGTGCACTTCCGGATTCTACGGTCATCACTGTAGCCCAGCGCGTGAGTTCCGTCAAAAACTGCGACCTCATTCTCGTTATTGATGAAGGCGCGATCATCGGATGCGGAAAACACGAGGATCTGATGGAATCCTGCAGTGAATACAGAGAAATCAGCGAATCGCAGATGGGAGGTGCCTTCCTTGAGTAATACAATCAAAAAGCAACGAAGCAAAAAGGGCATCTTTCTCCGGTTAAGCCGATACATACTGCAGCAGTGGCCGCTGTTCATTACCGCACTTCTGCTCACACTGGGTGCCAACCAGCTGTCCCTTTTAGGCCCAAAATACTCGGGCGCCGCCATTGATGCCATTGAGTTGGAAAGCGGTGTAGATTTCTCAGCCGTTTGGGAAAACATCGGCTACATGCTCGGATGTTATCTGATTTCCGCGGCCCTGTCCTACATTCTTTCTGTGGTCATGATTCATCTCAGCCAGAGAATCATCTATAAGATGAGAAGGCAGGTTTTCGAAAAACTGACTACCCTGCCCGTCAGCTATTTCGATACTCATGCCACCGGCGACATCATAAGCCACCTTTCCTACGATATCGACACCATTAACAGTACGCTTTCCCATGACCTTGTGCAAATACTGACAAGTATTTATACTGTTGTCGGCTCCCTTATCTTCATGTGGCAGATTTCCAGGCCCATGATTCTCATTTTTGCTCTGACAGTGCCGGTATCCATTCTATTCACAAAATATCGCTCCAAAAAAGTGCGCCCGCTGTTCAGCAAACGGTCCAAAAAATACGGCGAATTGAACGGATACGCGGAGGAGATGCTCACCGGATCCCGCACTATATCAGCGTACGGCAAGCAGGATGTGTTTTCCTCCGGCTTCAACAAAATCAATGACGAGGCAATGGATGCGTTCTACAAAGCAGAGTACAACGGAGCGCTTCTCTTCCCGACCATCAATCTGATCAACAACATCTCCCTCACTCTTGTGGCGATCATGGGCGGTATCCTGTATATGTTCTCCCAGAACGGTACAGTTTTGTCCACATCCATCTTTTTCATTACGCTGGGCGGCGTTGCTCAGTTCGTACAGTACTCACGAAAGTTTGCCGGCCCCATCAACGAGTTCTCCAACATTCTTCACGAAATCCAGTCCGCATTCTCCGCCGCCGAGCGTGTATTTGCCATTCTGGATGAAAAGCCGGAGATGGAAGACGCACCGGATGCGAAGAATCTGAAAGATGTCAAAGGAGACGTCTATATTGACGACGTGACCTTCGGCTATACGGAAGACCGAGTTATTCTGAAAAACGTATCTGTAACCGCGCTCAAGGGACAGACGGTAGCCATTGTCGGCCCGACCGGCGCCGGTAAAACCACTATCATCAATTTGCTCATGCGCTTTTATGATCACCAGAGTGGAAAGATATGCATCGACGGAATTCCGTCCATAGACATCAAACGCTCGGATCTCCGTCTGGCATTCAATATGGTGCTGCAGGACACCTGGCTCTTCTGCGGAACCATATACGACAACATCGTATACGGCAGAGAGGATGCGACACCCGAGGAAGTATACGCAGCAGCCAAAGCCGCAAAGATTGATTCCTATATCATGAGTCTGCCTGACGGATACAACACGGTGCTCTCCGATGACGGCGTAAATATTTCCAAAGGACAAAAACAGCTGATCACCATAGCCCGCGCGTTCCTCTCCAAAGCACCAATCCTCATTCTGGATGAGGCCACCTCCAACGTGGACTCGCGCACAGAAATTCAGATCCAGAACGCAATGACCGCGCTGATGGAAAACAAGACCTGTTTCATTATTGCTCACCGACTATCCACGATCCAGAATGCCGATACCATTCTCGTGGTCAAGGACGGCACCATCATCGAACAAGGCAATCACGAACAGCTCATTCAGAGAGGCGGATTCTACTATTCGCTGTACCATTCGCAGTTCCAATAAAGAAACACAAAACAAAAAGCGGCAGTAAATACTGCCGCTTTTCATTTGTTATCTTGTACCCTTATCGTAAGGAATACCCGCTGCCTTGGGAGCCCTGGACTTTTTGGAAGTAAATGCCAGAACCACCAAAGAGATAATATACGGAAGCATATTGTACACTACGCTGGGAATATTCAACGCCAGCATAAAATCGAATCCGGAATACACATTACCCAGTGCCCGCAAAAATCCGAACAACAGCGCTGCCAAAGCAATACGAAGCGGATGCCACGCACCGAAGATCATTACGGCCATAGCAAGGAATCCGAATCCCGCTACACCGTATTCAAACTTCCAAACGCTGACACCGGCGGTGATATATACAATTCCACCCAGGCCGGCCAGCAGACCGGAGATCAAAACACCGGCATACCGCATCTTGAACACATTGATTCCCACGGAGGCAGACGCCTGAGGATGCTCACCGCAGGAGCGCAGACGAAGTCCAAAACGCGTCTTGTACAAAGCAACGTAGGAAATAATCAGACAAATAAACGCGATCAGCATGAACCAGTTGAATTCAAACTCGCCAAAACGTACGATGAACAGATCCTTTGTGTGCGTATACGTAATGTCCGAAGACACGTCGTTACCACCGGAAGCGATGGTGTTCATAGCCTTAACAGCGACGGTAGCACCGGCTGTTGCCAGCATGTTCATGGCTGTACCGATGATCGTCTGATCCGCTTTGAAACTGATGGAAGCCACGGCCAGGAAGAGGGAGAACAGCATACCGAGCAGAGCGCTGGCAAGCACAGTCAGAGCAACCATGGCAAAGGCCCCGGCTTCTATCGGCAGATACTTCATAACCAGAGCACCACCCAAGGCACCGATAACCATGGTGCCCTCCAGGCCAATGTTGATCACACCGCTTCTTTCCGAGAAGCAGCCGCCCAGAGCAACAAGCATAAGAACCGATGCAAAGATAATCGTATATTGAAGAAGAAGAATCATTCTGCCGCGCCTCCTTCCCTCTTATCAGCAGATGCTGAATCCGATTTATGCTCATCTTTTTTGCGGATATATCCCTGGATGAAATATTTAAAGAACCCGACAAATGCGCACAGATAAATAATCAAACTGGAGATCAGGCTGGAGATCTGGGAACTGTACACCTGCAGATCCACATTTCCGCCTCCAAATGTAATATACTGGATAAAGAAACTGGACAAAATGGAGCCGATGGGACTGAGTCCGCCCAGAAAAGCTACGGCAATTCCATTGAAGCCCATAGCGGGAACGGAAGAAGTGGTAGTTTCCCAGTTCTCAATGCCGGTCAAATACAGAAGCCCGGCGCCAAGACCTGCCAGCGCTCCGGCAATAAACATTGTCAGGATTATATTCCAATTTTCTTTCATACCCGCATACCGCGCGGCATGATAATTATGGCCCGTCGCCTTCAACTCATATCCGAACTTGGTCTTATTCAGAAGGAACCAGATAGCCACTGCGATAATCACCGCCAGTGGGATGGCGACGGTCACGCTTTTTTCATTGTTGAACAGCTTGTCCAATCCCAGGCGCGGCAAAAGTGCCCCGGGATTGTTACCTCGCAGCTCCATAGTATAAGGGCTGTTGGGGCTTTTAACTTTTCCGAGAATCAGGTTAGTCAGATACAACGTGATCCAGTTCAGCATGATACCGGAAATGACAATATTCACGTTGCATTTCGTTTTCAAAAGTCCGGAGATTGTACCGAGAAGGCCTGCCGCAATCATACCGATAAGAAGACAGGGCAACCAGGGCAATTTCCAAGCCAATGCGGCATACAGACAGCCGCATGCACCGGCTACATACTGGCCGGCAACGCCGATATTGAACATACCGACTTTATAAGCAAACAGCACGGACAAAGAACACATCAGAAGCGGTACGGTGCGCACCAGTGTCTGTCCGAAATATTTCAGCATCATCTTTCCGGGATACCGGAAAAAGCTTTTCATAATAGCGGTAATCGCACCAAAAGCACCGCTAGGCTCAATAAGCAGAAGGACGATATAACCGATGATCAGTCCTCCCAGAATACAAATCAAAGAGGAAAGCAGTGTCTGAAATCCGTCGTGACGGATCGCCGATGTTTTTTCTTTTTTCACCGTACATCCTCCCTCTTTGCGCCTGCCATATACAGGCCCAATTCTTCTACAGTGGATGTTTTGGGATCCAACTCACCCACAATTTCACCTTCATACATAACCAGGATGCGGTCCGACACGCTCATAACCTCATCCAATTCCAGAGAAACCAGCAAAACAGCCTTTCCGGCATCGCGCTGAGCAACAATCTGTTTATGAATGTACTCAATCGCGCCAACATCAATACCACGGGTAGGCTGCACAGCGATAAGCAGTTTGGGATCCCGATCGATCTCACGGGCGATGATAGCTCTCTGCTGATTACCACCGGACATGGAACGAGTCATCGTGGCCGCGCCCTGACCGCTGCGTACGTCGAACTGCTCGATCAGCCGCTCGGCATAATTGCGGATATTGCCGCGACGAAGCATACCGTTCTTGGTAGTGAACTCATCTTCAAAATAACGCTGCAGAACCATATTATCTTCCAATGAATAATCCAGAACCAAGCCGTGCTTGTGCCGATCCTCGGGAATATGGCTCATACCCATTAGGGAACGCTTGCGAATAGGCGCATGGGTAATATCTTCACCACAGAACGTGACAGAACCGGACAAGGTGTTTTCCAAGCCGGTGATTCCATACACCAATTCACTCTGACCGTTACCTTCGATGCCTGCGATACAGACGATCTCACCGGCACGGACCTGGAAGGAAACACCGTTAACGGAATTACGCTTGCCGCGCTTGGAAGCCATACACAGATCCTTAACCTCCAATACCACATCCGTGGGCTTTGCAGGCTCTTTCTGCACAACGAATTCCACGTCACGCCCTACCATCATGCGGGACAGCTGGGCACGGTCGCAGTCTTTCACTTCCACCGTGCCCATGTACTTGCCCTTACGCAAAACGGAACAGCGATCAGCAACCGCCATAATCTCATTCAGCTTATGGGTAATAAACAGAATGGACTTTCCTTCAGCGGCCAGATTGCGCATGATCTGCAAAAGCTCTTCAATCTCCTGAGGGGTAAGCACCGCGGTCGGCTCATCAAAAATAAGGATTTCGTTGTCACGGTACAGCATCTTCAGAATCTCTGTACGCTGCTGCATGCCGACGGATATATCCTCAATGATGGCATCCGGATCCACACTCAAACCGTATCTCTCAGACAGAGCCATGACCTTTTCCCGCGCTTTATCCCGCTGGAGAAAACCGTATTTAGTATCCTCCACGCCCAAGATAATATTGTCCAGAACGGAGAAACACTCCACCATTTTGAAGTGCTGATGTACCATTCCGATACCGAGATCATTTGCGTCATTGGGGGAATTGATTTTGACAACCTCACCGTTTTTCTTGATGACACCCTCCTCTGCCTGATACATACCGAATAGTACGCTCATCAGAGTGGATTTTCCGGCGCCGTTTTCACCCAGCAGCGCATGGATCTCTCCATGCTTCAGCTGGATTGTTACATTATCGTTGGCAACAATGCCGGGAAAACGCTTGGTGATGTTCAACATCTCAATAGCGTAAGGTGTAGAATTCATGCCAACTCCCCCATTCCGTTATGTTAGAAATTGATCGTCAGGTATATAGTAATCCTCAGATTACTTAATGTTGCCCAGCCACTCTACCTTCACGTTGGTGGTAGCAGGAGCGTTTGCGATGTCGTTGGAAACCTTGATGGTTCCGTCAAACATCTTCTTAACCATGTCTGCGTAGTCCTCAGCGGAGAACTTGTCGCTGAACTGGGTGGTGGTGGGGATCTGAACATAGTTCAGAGAAGCATCGTCACCGGATACCAGACCCAGAGTCTCGATCTTGCCCTTATAGTTGTCCCACTTGTTGTTGATCAGGACGTCGGTCAGGGTGTCGATGGTGGTGGGGGCCAGGCCCTTCATAGCGGAGGTAACGGTCATACCCTTGCCGTAAGCGCCGTCGATGATAGCAGCCTGGTCGACGTCAACGCCGATGACCTTGCCGCCAACCTTCTTGGCAGCTTCAGCAGCAGAGGTGTAGATACCGCCGCCGCAAGCGAAGACGATCTCAGTGCCTGC
>JAZSCY010000057.1:0-7885 GCA_045530875.1 Eubacteriales bacterium | reverse complement strand
GTTTTCCAGAAACAGCGGCCACTCCAGACCGATAAACGGAAGGCGGACCGTATATCCGCTGCGGAACAATGCGATAAACAAGGCGTGCCACAGATAGATCTCAAAGGAGTGATTCCCGAGGAAGCGGAGGCACGGATTGTCGATGTGGATTTTTTGGGAGAGGATCGCCAGTACAAGACAGAACAGAATCACGCAAAGAATCTGCATCAGAAGCACCGGCAACGTGCCGTCGTTGTGGCGGGGCGAGATCCACAAAAACGTGAGAGCACAGCCCAGAACGGCCAAAATTGCCCACAAGGGGTACTTGTTTTGCAAAAGACCGTGGAGGGACTTTCTGTATCGGCCGTACCACATGCCAAGGGGAAAGGCAATGGCGGAATTGTACCACCAGAATCCGTAGGCACCAAACCCGCCGAAGCGATACAGACAGTACATAATTACGATGTACAAAACCGTGGCGGCGGTGACAGCGGGGAGGGCATACCGCTTGGGCAGAAACCGAAAAGACAGATAAAACACACCGTAAAGCAGAAGAATCACCGGCACGTACCACAGATGCAGTCCTACGAGGGAGCGAAGAATATAGCGGAGGGCGGTGTGCAGATTCTGTCCCACGCAGTTGATCAGACAATAGAATACGTTGATCACGTAATAGGGAAGGAGCACCGTCAAAATCCGTCCACGGAAGAATCCACGCAGATAGTGGGGCTTTTCATCGGCACTGCAGATCAGCCCGTAGCCGGAGATGAAGAAGAACGCGCCGATGGAGATGAATCCCACGTACTGAAACACGATCAGAGAACGGAATTCCGCCGACAGATAGGCGCACAGATGGTGGAGCAGGACGGCGAGGGCAAATACACCCTTGAGGGAGCGGGTCTGCTCCCGGGAAAAAGGGATTTCATGAAATTGTCCGCGGTGGGCGATTTGTATTCCTGGGAGCACGCACAAAGCGAGAAGTAAGACAAACATGGAGTCGTATCCTTTCCGGGGAATCAGTAAATGTTGCCATTCTCCCGATATTCCCGCCATACATTTTCAAAGAAGCCGCCGCCCTCGGGCAAAGGCCGTACCTCTCGCCAGGCGGGGATGCATCCTTCGCTTGTGAAGGTGACAGTCTGTACGGCGGTGTCCAGCGTTCCGTCATCCAGCCGGAAGCGGAAGGTGTCATCGAATCCGTCGGGACACTGGCCGGCCGGATCTGTGTACAAAGCCGAGCCCCGGGATTTTCCGCCCTGTTCGGCATAGTCCAGCATGGCACTCAGATACATTTGCTGGGAGAGGAGGGCATCCCGCAGACGGTACGCCCGGAACAGACCGGCCGGGGAGGCGATCCGTGCCAGGCTGGCAAAGGAAGCAAAATCCTCCGCCGTCCGGGTAAGCGCATCCCGTATGGCTTCAGGATTGCGCAAAGCACCGCCGCATTCCGTCATACGGGCCGTGGCGCACCGGGTCATTTCCGTGACGGTGTCGTGATCGGACAGCAAAGCGGCTACCAGGCTTTCGTGATACCGAAGAGTATCGGCGGCCGCCCGGGCAAATTCTTCCTCGGAGAGGGCGCTGGGCTCGCCGTGACGGGCAATGTACTGTGCAGCCCGCATGGAGCCGGCCTGTCCCGCATTGAGAGCACTGCCGCCGGGGCGGTACACACCGTGACTGCCTGCCACCTCACCGGCGGCAAACAGATGGGGCACGTTCGTCTGCCACCACATATCGATGTCCAGACCGCCGTTGTTGTGCTGGGCGCATAAAGCGATCTCCAGCATTTCCTTTGTGATATCCACGCCCTTGGAGCGGTACAACTCCACCGCCGGGGCGTTCATGTGCATCAGCCGCTCAATGGGCGTACCGAAGCAGGCCCGGGCATTTTCCAGATACTCTTTCGCTTCCGGCTGCAATTCGGCATAGGGGAGATCGTCCATCCCGTAGGGATTGGAGCGGAAATCCAGATAGACACGGCGGCCCAAAAGAACCCGTTCCCGGTAGACCAGCAGATCAATGATGGAGGAGCCGTCCATCACCTTCCGGCAGTCAAACGGCCACTCGTATCCCTTTTTGAATACCATGGACAGGCATTTTGCCGCCGTGGGAAAATATTCTGTGAGGAATTCGTGCTCCGTTCCGTCGGGATCCACGGACACAAATCGGGGCAGCACCTGCATATAGGTACCGGATACGTTCCAGCGGGGACTGGTAGAGGCCAGACCGAACTGCCACTCTGTCAGATTTTTGCCCCGCACCCCCGCTTCAAATGCCACGCCGGAGGATCCGCTGTGGCCGCAGGGATATACGGTGTCCGCAAAAATTCCGGCAGGGCCGCCTGTGGCCAGGATGATGTTTCCCGCCTGCACCAGAACGAACCGATTTTCCTTCTCATCGGCATGGTTTATATCCAGGCAGAGAAGACCAACGGCCTCCTCCCCCTTTTTGATCACGGAGATGACGGCATATCCGTCGTACACGGGAATCTGCTCCCGTGCCACGGCCTTTTCCAAAAATTCCGTCATCAGCTTGGAGGTCAGGGGGCCGGCGCTGGTGGCACGGGCCCGGGGATCGTGATCCGTTTTGTATCCCACGTACTCGCCGTAGCGGTTTACGGGGAAGGGTACACCCAACTGGGCCAGATGGATGAAGCAGGGCACGGACAAAGCCGCCTCCGCGTAGGCGATATCACCGTCCACGCATTTGCCCCGGAACAGATCCTCCGCCATAGCCCGGGGAGAATCGGCAAAATCGCCGCAAAGATTCAGTTTATAATAGGTTTGTTTATCCGATCCCGTGTTGCGGGAGGTGCCCATGTTCACCCCTTCGGTGAAGATGGCCACATCCTGCACACCGTATTCCCGCAGGCGCAAAGCGGCGTTATAACCGGCCGCACCGCTTCCTACAATGGCGGTGTGTACGGTGACGGTGCGGCAGTTTCCGCCGCCGATAGAAAGAACCGTTTCCTTCATATCGCACCTCACAGCCGGCGGATATGGAATCCGCCGTCCACATCGATGGACTGACCGGTGGTGTAGCCCATATCCCCGGAGCAGAGCACGTACACAGCCCGGGCGATATCCTCCGGCTCACCCCACCGCTTGATGGGGAGAATTCCCTCGTTGAAGATCAGATTGTCGTATTTGGCCTGCACCGTTTCCGTCATGCCGGTTTTGATGATGCCAGGGCGGATTTCATTGACGGGGATGCCGTATTCCGCCAGACGGTCGGCGAAGAGGGTGGTGATCATGGACACGCCCGCCTTGGAGATGCAGTACTCGCCCCGACTGGTGGAGCTGGTGTAGGCGGACATGGAGGAGATATTCACAATATATCCCCGGATGCCGTTCTCCGCTTCCTGCCCAATCATTTTATTGGCGAACAGCTGGGTGAGGAAGAAGGTACCCTTGGCGTTGATGTCCATAACAAAATCGTAGCTTTCCTCCGTCATGGAGAGGATATCGTTTCTCTGGCGGGGGGCCACACCGGCCACGTTGATCAGCGCATCCACATGGCCCAATTTCTCATAGGCGAACTCCACCAGATGGTGGCGGGAGTCATCCTCGCTGAGATTGCCGCGGAAATAGTGGATCTTTTCTCCCAAGGGGGCAAATTTGGCCAGCGCGGTTTCTTCGGGGGCCAGATCCATGGCCACGATCTCATATCCCTGGCCTGCGAATTTTTCCACGCAGGCAAACCCGATGCCGCCGACGGCACCGGTGATGACAGCGGTTTTCATGATATATTCTCCTTTATTTTCCCAAAACCTGTTTTTTGTAGATGGGCAGATAGCACTCTCCGTCGCGAATGGGGCATCCCGGTGTGCCGCCGGGGGTGCGCATGATTTCCGTGCACTTTCCGCAGGTGAGGCAAAGCTTCTTTTCGTCCATTTTGCCCGTGTTCAGAATATCCCGTGCCAGATCCGGGTAGGCCAGCGTTTCCCGACCGTAGCCGGCAAAGGCAAAATCCCCCTTTTCGATCATAGCGGCCATCACATGGGGCGAGGCGGCGCCCAAAAGGGATATGCCGGAGGAGATCACGTGGGTGTCCGGCACGGTGGCGGCAACTTCTGCAATGCCCGTCAGCATCCGGTGCACGCCCGCCATGGGATGCTCCGGCGGATCGTAGGTGCCCGAGGCGAAGGGGCGGTTCACATGGGGATTCACATAGGGATTGCCCATGGTGAAATTCAGAAGCTGCACGCCGTATCCGGCCAGATCGGCGGCCAACTGCTTGGCTTCCGTGTAGTCGGGGATCAGCCCATTCCCCTCTGTTACGGAAAATCCGTAGGGGTAAGGGAATCCGTCGTAGATATTCATGCGGGTGGACACGATGAAATCCCGGGAGCAGCTGGCAATAGCGCCCTGCACCGTTTCGCGCAGCAGACGGGTGCGGTTTTCATAGCATCCGCCGTAGCGGCCGGAGCGGGTATAAGCGGAGAGCAATTCCGAATTCAGATACCGATGACAGCATTTGATGTCGCATCCGTCGAATCCGGCTCGTTCGGCCAGAGAGGCGGCAAACGCCATCTGCTCGCTCAAATTGTCCAGATACTCATCGCTGACGATGCGGGAGGAATCGATGGGTGTCTCTCCCTCAAAGAGGGGATTGTTGTACGCAATCAGCGGGGCGGGGGTTCCCTGGGGCTTGCTGTACCGGCCGGAGTGGGTCAGCTGCACGATGACGGTAGGCTCGTATCCGTTTTCCCGCAGGCAGGTTTCCTTGATTTCCTCCACCAGGGGCGCGAAATCCATGAAATTGCGGGCGTCCATATACAGCTGGCGGGGATTGGCGCGACCTTCCGGCAAAACGGCGGTGGCCTCAAACCAGATGATACCGGCACCGCCCCGGGCAAATCGGAGATACCGACGGCGGGTCAGCGTGTCGGGCAATCCACCCGGTGTGCCATCGCATCCCTCCATGGCCTGATAAGCGATCCGGTTGGGGATCGTGCGGCCCTGTACGGTAAGAGGGGATTTCAAAACGGACACATCGTCCTGATAGGGAAGGGATACATTTGCATCCCGGCAGAGATGCATCAGATCCTCTTTGGTATGGGGAACGGAAATGGGCATGATATACTCCTTTCGGCAAACAAACCGTATATACGTCATTATATAATGAATAAAATGAAATTGCAATCGTCGGCGGGAAAAAAAAGAAATCCCGAAAGATTTTTCTTTCGGGATTATGGGATTTACGGATTGATAAGCGCGTTTTTCTCCTTGCCGCTCAGCTTGTAAGGCTCGATGACGATGTTCTGATCCTTATAGTGGATCACGTCCACGGACACGGCGGTATTTCCGGCATACATCTGCAGGAACAGATCGTTTGTGTCGGAGATGGCCACATCCCGGAACACGATCCGCAGATAGGTGTACATCCAGATCGATTCGGTGGCCACGATTTCCCCCGTCACCTCCGTTTTCGTGTCGGAATCGGTGAGGGTGAAGGTGAACGCGGTATCCACCGGCAGAGATTTCTTCTCAAAAATGCTGTCGTTGTAGCGGACGGTGATCTGCACTTCCCGGATTTCGGGGATGTACACAAAGGCGTAGGCGGCCATGTTTCCGTCGGGCGCCACCTCGGACACCACGTCGTGGGTCAGCATATCGGGGATCTGTCCGTCGGCTGCGGCGGCGATCAGAGAATCGGTGGGATACAGATCGGACAGGGTACTGTGATTGGCCGCAAAACAGCAGCGGAAGATAAAGAGTCCGATCAGGATATAGAGAATGACGATTACCGTAATTTTGGCGATGCGTCCGGTCTTATTCATACAAACCTCCGGGGCGTGGGATAACAGTACCTAAATTATACCAAAAAACCACTCCGATTACAATAGGAATGAAGTTTTTTTGCAAAATCCATTGACATATGGGCAAAATCCGGGTATAATGTTAATTCGCAGATGTTTGTTTCTGAAGGAGGGTGCGCTATGCGAATCGATCTGAATCAGATCCTTGAGGGCAGATGTGCTACTCTGGAAGGTTGTTATTCGTACATCCCCGGCGAGGACGGCGTCCTTCTGCCGGACAGCATTACCCTGCGCGAACCCATTGCGGTACAGTACCGTGTGACGGACAATCATGGCTATCTCACCTTACGGATTCAAGCCCAGGTTGCCTACGATACGGTGTGCGACCGGTGTCTGGATCCCATTTCGGTAACGATGCCCTTGGCCATGGAGCGGTTGATCGAGACAGAAAGTGCGGTGCGGCTTGGTGATGTGGAGCACGATGAGGATTACGAGGACAGTCTTTTGCCTCTCGTAAACGGCGGCGTGGACGTGGACAACGAGATCACGGAAGCGGTTGCGCTGGAGCTTCCCCTCTATCATCTGTGCCGGGATGACTGCCCCGGACTCTGTCCGAAGTGCGGAAAACGGCTGGCAGACGGCGATTGTGGCTGCTCTGCAAAAAAAGAAATTGATCCAAGACTGGCAATTTTGCAAAAACTACTTGAAAAACACGATTGATTGGTGTATAATAAACCATAGTGTGTTAAAATGTCAATACGACCCATAAGGAGGTGTTTGGGATGGCAGTTCCGAAGAGAAAAACATCCAAAGCGCGCAGAGATAAGAGACGTTCCAACGTATGGAAGCTGGAGATGCCCGGCATGGTTAAGTGCCCGCACTGCGGCGAGTACAATCTCGCGCACCGCGTCTGCAAGACTTGCGGTTACTACGACGGCAAAGAGATCGTCAGCAAAGAAGCGTAATAGCAGCGAAAAAGACCGCCTTAGTGCGGTCTTTGCGCTTTTTTGGGAAACTTTTGCAGGAGGGACGGTATGCGATACACACCGACGGGGCGCAATACGGGGGCGAAATGGCTCATGCTGGCCTTGGCCGCCTTGGGCATTGTGCTGTTTGCCATGAACATCCCCTATCCCGCGTGGCGGGGCATATGGATGCTCGGCTGCTGCGGGTTCTTTATGGGAAGCGCATTTGTGTGGGCACGCTACGTGGGGATTTCCATCACCTATGAGATCGCACCGCGGGGATATCTTCCCCCGGAGGCGGGGATGGCCTATGCGGGGGCTTCCGCAGTCAACGTGATGGCTTTGCCGCCCCATATGCTGGATTTTGCGGTGTATAAGCGGCAGGGCAGGCGATGGGTGACCGATGCCCGGCTGGGACTGGGCGAGCTTTGCTGCTTCGATTTGTATCCCCGCGAGGGGGGCAAGGAGAGAGAAGTGCACAAAAAGTATCCGGAGATGAAGATCTTCAACTATACGGCGTCCATGATCCCTGAGAGGGCGTACATCGCCGTGTTTGTGGATGGGGATGGGAACGAAGCCGGATTGATTCTGGAGCCGGATGACGCCATGGCATCGTATTTGTCCCGTGTGGCGGGGATGCAATAAAAAAACAGGAGCGAAGTTATCTTCGCTCCTGTTTCAGTATACTGAGAAGTTTGGCGAATTCGTCGGGCAGGGGGGCTTCCAATTCCATCATCTCGCCGGTAGCGGGATGGGCAAAGCGAAGTTTTCCCGCGTGCAGACATTGTCCGCACAAAAGGGATCCGTGCCGCTTCTCAAAAGGCGTGCGATTCGCGCCGTACACCTCATCTCCCATAACAGGATGGCCGATGTGGCTCATGTGCACGCGGATCTGGTGGGTGCGCCCCGTTTCCAACACCAGACGGATGTGGGAAAAGGATCCGAAATCCGTCACGGGGAAGTAGTGGGTGATCGCTTCTCTTGCGCCGGCGGTGCCTCGGGGAAGAACCGCCATCTTTTTGCGATCCTTTGGGCTGCGGCCGATGGGGGCGTTGACGGTGCCCTCCTCCTCGATGCCGCCGATGACCAGCGCCTGGTATTCCCGCCGCATGGAGTGATCCGCCAGCTGAGCCGCCAGAGACAGATGGGCCCGGTCGTTCTTCGCCGCGGCAATCAGACC
>JAZSCY010000054.1:0-26546 GCA_045530875.1 Eubacteriales bacterium | reverse complement strand
AAGTCCGACTCTGAGGCCATCCGCGGTGAGAACGAGGCCAAGATCCAGATCGCAGACTCCGAGGCTATCCGCCGTGAGCGCGAGGCTGAATCGCTGAAGCGTGCAACTGCCGCCGAGAACATCCAGGCCGCAAAGGCGATGGAAGAGTCCTACGAAGCCCAGAAGGCTGCCGAGCAGGCACGTGCCTCCTTTGAGCAGGCTAAGATGGAAGCCGACGTCATCGTTAAGACGCAGATCGAAAAGCGTCAGCTGGAGTTGCAGGCTGAGGCTGAGGCTGAGCAGATCCGCCGCCGTGCAAAGGGTGAAGCCGATGCTATTCTGATGAAGATGCAGGCAGAGGCCGACGGTATGCGTGAGATGCTGACCAAGCAGGCAGAAGGTTTTGCGGAAATCGTGAAGTCCGCCGGCGGTCACTCCGACGACGCGATCCGCCTGATGATTGCCGACAAGATGGAAGAACTGGTGAAGATCCAGGTACAGGCTATCCAGGATCTGAAGATCGACAAGATCACCGTTTGGGACAACGGCGGAACTTCTCCCGACGGCAAGAGCACCACGGCCAACTTCGTATCCGGTCTGATGAAGTCCGTTCCTCCCATGAACGAGCTGTTCGACATGGCCGGTATGCAGCTGCCCAAGTATCTGGGCGAGAACAAGCCCGCCGACGTGGCTGTCACTCCCGAAGCCGAATAATCACTCAAAAGAAAGGGCTGCTGCATCTTTGCGGCAGCCTTTTTCTTCCCGTTTGACAGTCGCGGAAAATGTGAATAAAACCACCTCTTAACAAATCATAAATTCGGAGTTGTTTTTCATAAAAATCCCTTTTGTTCTCTTGACACGACAGTAGTCACTTGGTATAATGAAACTGGAGTACAACCATTTGTTGACACCATTCTAATTTTGAAAGGACATCTACTTATGAAGAAAATTCTTGCAGTTCTTCTGGCGGTTCTGATGCTGGTTCCCTTGTTCGCCGCGTGTGACAAGGACACCCCGGATACCCCCGACACTCCCGGAACGGATCCCGTTTCCGATCAGGCAACCGACACCCAGCCCCCGGAAGATCCCGGTCTGGTTCTGGATAAGACCGACTTCGGCGGTACCAATCTCCGTATCATCGGTATGAACGAAGAGTATGCTGCCGGTTACTACGAAGTAATGGATATCTGGGCAGAAGCAGAATCCTCCGACCCCTTTGAAGCTTCTGTTTACCAGCGTATTCAGGACTGCGTGACCAAGTACAATTTCGGTATCGAATACACCGGCTCCGCGAACTCCGCCGGCGATGTGGCCGAAACCGTAGCCGGTGGTCTGGACCAGTACGATATCCTGCTGGGCACCTGGCTCAGCTCCTGGCAGATCTCCCTGAACGGCAACCTGCTGGATATGAAAGAGATCCCCACCATCGATCTGACCCACGAGTGGTGGGACCAGAACGCAAACACCCAGCTGAATGTGGGCAACCGTATGTTCTACACCTCCGGTGATATGTCCACCATCGACGACCGCTGCACCCGTGCTCTGTACTTCAACAAGACACTGGCCGCTGCCAACAACCTGGAAAGTCCCTATGAGCTGGTTCGTGCCAATCAGTGGACGCTGGATAAGTTCGCCGAAATGGGCCGTGCCGTTAAGAATGACGTGGACGGCGGCGGTGAGGTTGACTCCGAGGATATCGTAGGATTCTTCTACGAGAACGGTCAGTTCAACTTCTTCATGACCGGTGTAGGCGAGCACTACTTCACCCTGGACGAGAACGGCATGCCCGTTTACTCCTTCCTGCAGGGCGCTGTGTCCGTTACCAAAATGGAGGCAGTGGCCAACATGCTGATCGAAGACGGTCTGACCATCAACATTCAGAAGTTCACCGATTTCGGCGGATACAGCAACCGCTTTACCTATGCCCGCAGCCTGTTCGCTGCCGGTAAGCACCTGTTCACCGTAGGCGGCGCTCTGGTTATCGCTGAGTTTGCCGACATGGAAGACGAGTTCGGTATCCTTCCCATGCCTAAGTGGAACTCCGATCAGGATCGCTACTACCACATCATGGATCCCGGTGCCTCTCTGGTCAGCATCCCCAACACCAAGGTAGACGCTACCGACGTGGGTTACATGGCTGAGTATTTCGCATACGAAGGCCGTGAGACCGTATCCCCCACCTTCAAGGATAAGATGCTGAAGAGACGTTACGCACAGGATAAGGATTCCGGCGACATGCTGGACATCATCTACGCCAACAAGTGCTTCGACATGGGATTCGTTGCTAACTGGGGCGACATGCTGGGCATGGGCAACAGCGCCATCGACGCCGGCAGACTGCCCAGAGTTTCCTCCTACAACAAGGCTTCCCAGAGACTTCCCGCTCTGATCCAGAAGGATTACGACAAGATCGTTGCCGTAGGTAAGGACGTGGCTGAATAAGCATTTTCCAAAGGGTTGCTGCGATTTGCGGCAACCCTTTTTCCTTTCTCTGCATAAATCACCCCGTTTTTGTCCATAACAAAAGTGAGGTGATTTTTTTGCGCAAATTTCTGGAATTTACTACCGTATTTCTCACGGGCGGTGCGTCCTACAGCCTTTTGGAGATCCTGTGGCGGGGACATACCCATTGGACCATGACCGTCACGGGCGGCGTATGCTTCACCGTTTTGTACATCCTCCACGTCTACGCCCGTGCCATCCCCTTTTACCTGCGATGCATCCTGGGAAGCGTGGTGATCACCCTGGTGGAATTCGCCGTGGGATGCACCGTCAATCTGTGGCTGGGATGGGGCGTGTGGAATTATTCCAATATGCCCGGCAATCTTCTGGGACAGATCTGCCTGCCCTTCTCTCTTCTGTGGACCGCTTTGTGCGCCGCGGCCTGTCCTGTGTGCCGGCGATTGAATGCCTGCTTCGCCCCTCTTGCAATCCGTCCGTAATCGGTATATAATAATACAAAACGGACAAGGAGGTATCCCATGTGAAACACAGACGGCCACTCCGCCTGAGGGGATCTACCCGGGGAGTCCTTATATTCCTGTGCGCGGTGCTCCTTATCGTGGTGGGCATATTTACCTATCTTCATCTGCGTTCCCCCGCGGATACGGGGTATCTGGAAATCCTCTTTGTGGATGTGGGTCAGGGGGACAGCGCCCTTCTTTCCCACAGGGACGGCAACGTACTGATCGACACAGGCACTGCCGAAAGCGGCGCTGTGATCGGCAATGTTCTGCGGGAGCACGGCGGATATCTCAACTGCCTGGTGCTCACCCATCCCCATTCCGATCACACAGGCGGTGCCGCGTACATAATTGAGAATTTCAAAATCGACACGGTGATTCTGCCGGAGGACATGGAGGAAAGCGATCCGATCGTGAAAGCCATCCGGCAAAAGAATATTTCCACCGCTACCCTGACTCCCGGGGAGGCGTTCCGGATCGGGGAGATGCAATTCACCTGTCTGGCTCCCCTGAGCGAGCATAACTGGGAAAACGATAACAGCTATGTGCTTCGCCTGGACTATGGAGAAGTGTCCGCCTTATTCACAGGCGATGCGGAAAGCGCCTCCGAGGCCACTCAGCTGGCCGTATACGGAGCCGCACCCGGTGGATTTCTGGATGTGGATCTTCTGAAAGTCGGTCATCACGGATCCTATACCTCCTCCACCGATCTGTATCTGGCAGCGGTAACGCCGGAGTATGCGGTGATCTCCTGCGGGGTGGACAATTCCTACGGTCATCCTCACAAGGAGGCCGTAGCCCATCTGATGGAATGCGGCGCGCGCATTCTGCGTACCGATCTGTCCGGCACGGTGGCATTCCGCACGGACGGCGAAGTTTTGGAACTGATCCCCTAAGATAAAGAAAAGATCCACTCGAAGGGCGAGTGGATCTTTTCTTATGGATGCATACTTGCTTGCCGACTCAGCGGATTTTGTATTTCAGTCGCAGATTGTCTGCGATCATAGCGATGAATTCCGAATTGGTGGGCTTGCCCCGATTGTTTTGCACCGTATAGCCGAAATAAGAATTCAGCGTATCGATATCGCCCCGATCCCACGCTACCTCAATGGCATGGCGGATGGCACGCTCCACCCGGGAGGTGGTGGTGGCGTATTTTTTGGCCACGGAGGGATACAGCACTTTTGTCACAGAGTTGATGATATCGCTGTCGCTGATGGTCATGAGGATGGCGGTGCGCAGATACTGGTATCCCTTGATATGAGCGGGTACGCCGATTTGGTGGATGATCTTCGTCACCTGTGTTTCAATATCCTGGGCTGCTCCTGCGGCGGGTGCGGTATTTCCTCCCCGGTTTTGTGTCAGCATACCGATGTGATCCGTAAGGCCGCTGTAATCAATGGGCATGGGCAGGCACAGAGAGGCTCCGGCCTGGCTTGCTTCCACAAAAATATTGTGATTGCTCACCATGGATACGACGATGAACACCGGCTCTCTGTCCGGGGCATAATTCTTATGGCGCGCCTGCCGGATCAGGGTGATCCCATCCAGGCGGGACAGCCACACATCCACGATCACCACATCGGGATGCATCCGCTCAATCATCTGCATGGCGTCCGCTCCGTTTGTGACCTCGTCAATGCTCGTATATCCGGCACGGCTCAGCGCATCCCGGCAGTTTTTGCGCATTTCCGTATTTTCGTTTGCAATCAGTATTTTTATCCCATTTCCCATTGGTTCTCTCTACTCCTTTATAGCACGATTCTGTATTTGGTATCCATATTTTACCATATACGGGGCAAAATTACAATATATTTCCAGACGAAATACTGCACGAAATATTTTGTCAGTTATTGGTAATTTTAACCATTTGATACAAAAAACAGGAGACCACGCAAACGGTGCCCGGTCTCCTGTATCTGTATTCGATTTTATTATTCTACCTCATCCACAGATTGCACCTTGGAGAATTTTCCTTTAGGGAAATTCTCGCGAGGCAGACAGATGTCTTGCAATCCAGATGTGTATTATTCTGCCTCCACCGTTTTGCAAGCCACCAGATGAGTGCCTTCCTCAATGAAGTCCCGCACAACGATGTCTCCGCACCGAATCGGCGCCTGCACTATCACGCCCTCAGCGATCTCCATGGCCCCGAACAAATCCGCCTTGGGGATGGGTTTGTGGGTTTTTACAGGCAGGCGGCATTCCTCTGCCCCCTCGATGGCCACCGTGGTGGTCAGCGTGCGGACGGGATTGGTCAACTCCGCCTCCGCATAGGTTTTTCCTCGGGGACAGGTGTTTCCCGTCACCGAAAGAACGGTGCCATCCTCGCCCTGCGTTACCTCCAGGGAACAGCCGGCAGGACAGACTACGCATGTCAAATGAACCGTCTTTTCCATCCTCACACCTCCATCTTTTCCAGATACACGTGCAAAAGGCCGCATCCGCTGTCCGCAGCCTGACGGATCGCATCGCCGCGGACGGTAATGCTCTCCATTTCACCGGGCGCAACGGCGTTCCGTGCCCGCTTGGCCAGCACGTTTCCCGCGTCATCCGTGACCATAACCCGTACCTTCTTGAGAGGATCGCCCACACGGAAGAACAACCGCACGTCCTCCGCCTCATCCGTCACATCGATGCGCTGGGGCACACAGTACCGGACGCCCTCCCCGGTTTTCACGGTGAGAGATCGGGATGTTCCCTCATTGGCCGACAAGATCCTCTTGGCGGCAGCACGGCCGGCGATCTCTGCCTCCTCCGATACGAAATCCACCAGATCGTGCACATGCAGTGCGTTTCCGCAGGCGAAAATTCCCTGGGCGGAGGTTTCTCTGTGCTGATTCACAGCGGCGCCGCCCGTGACCGGATCCATATGGATGCCGGCACCCACGCTCAACTCGTTCTCGGGGATCAGTCCCACAGACAGAAGCAACGTATCGCAGGGAATGTACTGCTCCGTTCCCGGAATGGGACGGCGGCCGTTGGCCTCATCCACCTGGGCAATCGTTACGCCGGTAACACGCTCTTTTCCGTGGATCTGCGTCACCGTATGGGACAGATGCAACGGAATATCAAAATCGTTCAGACACTGGACAATATTTCGTGCCAGGCCGCCGGAATAGGGCATCAACTCGCACACGCAAAGGACTTTCGCCCCCTCCAGCGTCATGCGGCGGGCCATGATCAGTCCGATATCGCCGGATCCCAGAATCACCACCCGGGTGCCGGGCATGTATCCTTCCATATTCACATATCGCTGGGCACATCCGGCGGTGTATACGCCTGCAGGCCGTGTGCCGGGAATGCTGAGGGCGCCTCGTGTACGCTCACGGCATCCCATGGCCAGAATGATCGCATCCGCCTCCGCCCGAACAAATCCCGTGGCGGGGGAAACGAAGGAAACCTCTCTTCCCTCCGTCAAGGACAGCACCATGGCGTCGGTGAGAATCTCGATATTCCTCTCACGCACCATATCCACATACCGACCCGCATACTCCGGGCCGGACAATTCCTCCCCGAAGCGATGGAGTCCGAATCCCGTGTGGATGCACTGGTTCAGAATACCGCCCGGCTCCCGATCCCGCTCCAGGATCATAATATCCTCACAGGGGATTCCGCTGTCACAGGCAGCCACAGCCGCGGCTAGTCCTGCGGGACCTCCGCCAATGATGATCAGCTTCTTACGCACGGTCCTTTTCCTCCCTCTGAATGTCTTCTCTTTTGCGCACCAGCCAGGATCCGCCACCGGATTTGGTGATGTGATCCAAGGTGGTGTCGCTGAAATCCGCCAGCAGAGCCACGGCACGGGGGGAGCAAAATCCTCCCTGGCACCGGCCCATACCGGCTCTCGTCCGCCGCTTCAGCATATCCAGATCCAAGGCGGGCAGAGGGGATCGCATAGCATTCAAAAGATCCCCCTCAGTGACGGTTTCACAGCGGCAGATGATCCGACCGTAAGCGGGATCTGCCTGCACAGCGGCTCCCCGCTCCTCGTCCGTCATCTCCACAAACAGTTTTGGATTGCCCTCCCCACGGCGGGTGGGGATATAATCGGCACGCTTTGTCAAAACCAGGCCGTCCTCCTCCAGAAGATGGACCAGATACTCCGCCACAGCGGGAGAGGACGCCAGACCGGGCGATTCCACGCCTACCGCATGGATGATACCCGGGCAGGAATGGGAGCGCGCCAAGGTAAAATCGTGATTAGAGGGCGTGGCACGTATGCCGGCAAAATTGGTGATGGACTGACGGGGATTCACGGAAGGAACAAGACGCTTGGCACCCGCCGTGATCTCCTGCAATCCCTCCGCGGTCACGGAGGTATCGCCCATTTCCACCTCATGGGCATTGGGTCCGATCAGCAGATTGCCGTGTACCGTACGGCTCACCAGAACGCCCTTTCCCTGCACGGAGGGCGCCATGAACAAGGTGGCATTTACGGTGTCCCCGCACTTTTTATCCATAAGGATGTATTCTCCCCGGCGGGGGATGATGCGCACATCCAAATCTGTATCACCCAAAATCTTTGCCACATCCGCCGAGGCCGCACCGGCCGCGTTGATGATACGGCGGGCACAGATCGTATCCGTACCGTTGCTCACATGATAGCATCCGTCCTTATAGACAGCACCGCTGACAGCGAAGCGGAAATAGAAATCCACCCCGTTGGTAGCGGCATTTTCCGCCGCGGCAATCGCCAAACCGTAGGGACAAACCACACCGGCGCTGGGTGCCCACAGAGAGGCAGTTGCCTCCTCGGAGATATTGGGTTCCATCCGGCGCAGCTCCTCCCGGGAGAGAATCTGCAAGCCGGGCACGCCATTTTTTACGCCGCGCTCATACAGATTCTGCAGAGTCGCCTCGTCTTCCTCTCCGAAGGCCACCACATGAGATCCGCACTTCTTGTAGGACACGCCCAGCGTGCGGCAGATCTCCTCCATCATGGCGCATCCACGCACATTCATTTTCGCTTTCATCGTGCCGGGAACGCAGTCGTATCCTGCATGAACGATGGCAGAATTGGCTCGCGTAGCCGCCCAGGCTACGTCCGATCCCGCCTCGGCTACGGCCACCGAGCAGTTGTATGCCGCCAGGCTGCGTGCCGTCATGGTTCCTGTGATTCCCGCACCGATAATCAGTACATCGTAGATCATGGCTGTCACTCCGTTCTTGTCATCAAACGATTTCTTTACTTGAAGTATATCACATTTTTCGTCCGCAAACAAGGGGGTATGCCGTTTTTGGATGTCGTCAAAAGAAATAAATATACAGCGAGTAAAATTACAAAATTCGTCATTTCCACCAATCCGCAAACAGACGCCGAAACAATCCTCAAAGAATATGGAAAAAACGGATCTTTTTCCCGTCGCATCTTGCAAATCGCCTCGCCAGATGCTATACTGATAGTATGGATATGAATTTGAGTACAAAACAAGCGGCAGCCTCCGTCTCCTCCGCCCATCTGGCTTATCTGGGTGATGCGGTGCTGGAGGTGCTGGTCCGCCGTCATCTGGTGCTGATCAATGCACCCCATCCCAGCGAAACAGCGCTGGCTTATGTAACCGCCGCCGCGCAAAGCGATGCCCTGGAGCGGATCCTTCCCCACCTGAGTGAGGATGAGGAGGCCATCTACCGTCGGGCGCGCAACTCGGTGCACGCCAATGTGCCCAAGCGGGCAACGGTGGCACAATACCGCCGGGCCACGGGATTTGAGGCTCTCTTTGCCTACCTGTATCTGGCCGGTGACACCGATCGCATGGACTTTTTGTTCCGCCTGGCCTATCCGGACATGGCCTCGGAGGAACCGTAAGCTTTTCTTTCGCATATACTGTATTATGGAGGGTTTTGTTATGGATTTTAAGGACACTCTGAATGAATGGGCACAAAAGATCACGGAAAAAACCACTGAGGTAGTGGAAGTCGGCAAGCTGCATGTAACCAACTGCACGAAGAACGAGAAGATAAACGATCTGAAAAAGGAGATCGGCGCGATCTGCTTTGAGAAATTCCGCTCCGGCGACGAGTTGGATCCGGCCATCGAGAATTTGTGCGTGGAGATCAAAAAGTTGAAGTGTGAGATCGCCGCAAACGAGCGCACCATCCGCCGCATGAAGGAAAACGGCGGGAACACGGTAGACATGGCTGCGGCGGGATACTGCCCGTACTGCGGCGAAAAGCTGACGAAGGATGCCAAATTCTGCGCCGCCTGCGGCAAAGAAATCGAGAAATAATAAGAAGGGAGATGCCAAAAGCATCTCCTTTTTCTTTATTTCTCCACGCCGCGCCACAGACCGGCATAGATTCCGTTCTGCTGAAGCAGGCTGTCGTGACTGCCCCGCTCAGCGATACCGCTGTCTGTCACCACCAATATCTCATCCGCACTCCGTACGGTGGTCAGTCTATGGGCCACTACGATGGTGGTACGTCCCTGGCAAAGCTCCTCCAGGCTGTGCTGGATCATCTGCTCCGTCACGTTATCCAATGCGGAGGTGGCCTCATCCAGGATCAGAATCGGCGGATTCTTCAAAAAGATGCGGGCAATGGCCAATCTCTGCTTCTGGCCGCCGGACAGCTTCATGCCCCGCTCGCCCACGATCGTCTGATATCCGTCGGGCATGGACAAAATATAATCGTGAATGTTGGCGCGACGGGCCGCCTCTTCCACCGCTTCCTGAGTAGCGCCGGGGCATCCGTAAGCGATATTATCGTAAATGGACGCGTTGAACATAAACACATCCTGGGCCACGATACCGATATTCTGTCTAAGGGACAGTCGGGTCATATCCCGGATATCCGTGCCGTCGATGGTGATGGATCCGCCGTCCACCTCGTAAAATCGGGGGATCAGATGGCAGATGGTGGTCTTGCCCCCACCGGAGGGGCCGACCAGCGCCAGCGTCTTCCCTGCCTCCAAGGTGAAGGAAAGTCCATCCAGCACGGCTTTTCCTCCATCGTAGGAGAAATCCACCCGGTCGAAGGTGATCTCGCCCCGCAATTCACCCACGGAAACCGCATCGGGCTTATCCTGCTCCGGCTCCGCCTCCATGATCTCCACAAACCGCTTGAATCCGGTCATGCCGTTCTGGAATTGCTCCACGAAACCGATCAGTCGGCGGATGGGGTTCATGAACACGCTGATATACAGAAGGAATGCGGCAAAATCACCCACGTCGATCTTGCCGTAGTACACGAAAATACCGCCGGACAGATACAAAACCACGTTCAACAGATCTCCGATCAGTGTCGTGCCGGAGGAAAACTCCGCCATAACCTTATACGCACCGGTGCGGGCGCCCACAAAACGGCTGTTTCCCGCGGCGAAATTGGCATTCTCGTACGCCCGGTTGGTGTACGCCTTGGATACACGGATGCCGGAGATGCTGTTTTCCAGATTGGCATTGATCTCGCCCATCTCCACCCGGGATGCCGCAAAAGCATCACTCATCCGTCTGCGCTTCTTGGCGGCGAAGAACACCATAAATGGCACCATGGCCACCACGATCAGCGCCAGGGGCACGTAGATACCGCACATCAGCACAAAGGATCCCACCAGCATAATGAGGGAGATGAACAGATCCTCCGGGCCATGGTGTGCTAATTCCGTAATATCCATCAGATCGTTGGTAATGCGGGACATGATGGTACCGGTTTTGTGATTGTCAAAATAGGAGAAGGGCAGTTTTTGCAGATGATCGAACACGTCACGGCGCATATCCGCCTGCATCCTCACACCCACCAGATGTCCGTAAAACTGGATAAAGTAGTTCAATCCCATCTTCAGAAGGTAGATTGCCAGCAAAGCACCGGCGCAGAACAAGAGCCTGTTCAGCATGCGGCCGGGGATGTATTCGTTGATCATCTCACGGGTGATCATGGGATACACCAGATCGCAGAAGGACAAGATCAGCGCGCACAGAAGATCCGCCATGAACAGGCGCATATGGGGCTTATAATATCGGATAAACCGTCGAAGCATACTTACCTCACAAAATTGGAATTCCAACGCAAAGGGATGCCGCAAGACGGCATCCCTTGGGTTATTTTTTATGATTATCAGAACAACTGTGTTCCGCCGGTCTTGGCAGAATCTGTCTTGCGGCGGTTTTTCAGCATATCAATGATCTCATTGAATTCATCATCGGAGATGGAGGAGGGGATAACCTCATCCGTCACATCGTCAGTTTTTTTTTCTTCCGCAGCAGCGGGTGCCTTCTGAGCAGTTTCCTCTGCCTTGTTGGCAAAACCGGTTGCGATGATGGTGATCTTCATCTTGTCTTCCAATTCAGGATCGAAGGCTACACCGAAGATTACATTTGCATCGGGAGCGGTCTCTGCCTTGATCATAGTGGAAGCTACATCGATATCCTCCAGACCGATGTCGGGAGAAGCGGTGATGCTGATGATGATACCGCGTGCGCCGGAGATGGAAGTCTCAAGCAGCGGGCTGGAGATAGCGGCCTTGGCTGCCAGCTCTGCCTTTTCCTTGCCGGAAGCTTCGCCCACGCCCATGTGTGCGTAGCCTGCTTCCTTCATAACAGCGGTAACGTCTGCGAAGTCCAGGTTGATGTAACCGGGCACGTTGATCATCTCGCAGATGCTCTGTACGCCGTGGCTCAGCACATCGTCCGCAATCGCAAATGCGTTGAACAGAGTGATGCGGGTTTCGGAAACCTGCTTCAGTCTCTCGTTGGGGATGATTACAAGGGAGTCCACAAACTGACCGAACTCCTTGATACCGGCCTCAGCCTGTACCATTCTCTTCTCGCCCTCAAATGCGAAGGGCTTGGTAACTACGCCGATGGTAAGGATGCCCATTTCCTGAGCGATTCTTGCCACGATGGGAGCCGCACCGGTACCGGTACCGCCGCCCATACCGGCAGTGATAAATACCATATCCGCGCCGGAGATAGCGTTGCGGATCTCCTCCAGGCTTTCCTCAGCCGCACGGGCACCGATTTCAGGATTCGCACCGGCACCGTGACCCTTGGTGATCTTCTCACCGATCGGAATCTTGTGCTGTGCGCTGGATCTTGCCAGAGCCTGTTTGTCCGTGTTGATAGCGATAAAATCCACACCGCGTACGCTGGACGAGATCATGCGGTTGACAGCGTTGTTTCCGCCGCCGCCTACACCAATTACCTTAATATTAACACCAGTTTCAAAGTTATCATCAAATTCGAATGGCATGTTTATGTCCTCCGTTATCAATTTTTAATGGATACGCCCGCCGCACAGGCATAGCGCGGCATTTGCCTTTTACAATATAATATACTTTATTTTTAATTTTTGCAATACATTTCGCAGATTTTTTCAAGTTTTTTTTGATTTTTTGCCGTTTTTTTACCAAAAACGAGGGAAAATCAATTTTATGCACTTGTAAAAATCCAAAATCCGGTTTTATGCGCCTGCAAAATGCGTCACGCGTCCAGATCCAGTTGATTGTCCAAAATAACGCTGGTGGAATCGCTGACACTCAGATCAATCTGGGCTTTGATGTCTGTTTTGAACAGATCATCGGCCAAAACAGCGGCGGCCACCTTCATTTTGATGTCCAGATCCGCATTGTTTCCGAAGTCCAGAAGGAACCGCTTGTCCGCTACGGCAAACACCTGATAAGGATTCCGCAAATCCACCGTAGTGATCCTCTCGCTGAGGGAGGAGGACAAAAACTTTGCGGTGATATCCCGTATCTGACGGGTGTATTTTTCTTCACGGAAGCGAATGACGCGGCCGGCCATAGCGCTTTGAATCTCCGGCATACGCAGGCGGATCAAGCCGAGGGCAGCGATATCCTCCTGGGTTACCCGATCCAGCACACGCAAGGTGGGGGAGAGGGCCCGGATCTCGCCGTAAATCTCCGCATAGAAGACGGCCGTGTCCTCCGTGATCGCAAACGTAACCGCCGAGGGAGCTTTTCGGATCACATCCAACTCCTGCACATAGGGGTGCTGCAGCGTAATGGCATTCTCCGCAATACGGGAACTGAAGGAATACAGATTGTCTCCCGTCTTCACGCCGGAGGCCGACAGAATCTCCTCGGACGTATACCGATGCACACCGGTCACATCCACATCCCGGATCACGTACACCAGCTTGTACACCACAGCAAGCGCACATCCCACAAAGAGGCACGTCATCAGCAAGGCAGATGCGGCGCGTCGTACCTGATGTCCCAGTTTTCTGCGCTTCGCCAGGCGATAGGCTTCCAGCTTGCGGGCATCCCGTTCCTTTTGGCTGATGAAGATTTCATCCGTATTCATACTGGGATCGGGATCGCTGCGGCGGCGCTCACGGGGATCTGTCTTGGGTGGGGCTTGTCCTATGGGTGTCCGCCGTGCCTGTTGCCGGATGTTCTCTGCACTATCCCGGGTTCTACCCGCTTTAGCGGCAAAATCTTCCCGGACAATCCGTTTTCGTGGGGGCGCTTTTGCACCGGCATCGCGGGTAGGTACCGTTTCACGCGCTCTTGGCGGACTTTCCCGCAAAGGTCTGTCCGGCGCACGCATGCCATACAGGATCTCTGCCTCACGGATTTTTCGTGCCAGATCGTTTTGCTCCTGAATTTGGCGCACACGGGCACTTCGCGTCAGGGGAACAGCGTCGTCACCGGATATCTCACGCACACTTCGGTTCATCTTGGCATACTGTCCTGCCCGTCCACGCACACCGTAGGAAGTGAAATATTCTGTTTTATTCACCGCATCTCCTCCTTTCCTCAGAATGGAGCGCTTTATTTCTGTTTGTTCTTCACCAATCGGATCAGATCCAGATAAATTCTCTTGTTTGCGTCGGGCACAGCAAATGCACGGATGGCCGATTCCATGGCACATCGCTTCTCAACACCTTCGTCGGACAGCAGATGCGCCACCGTCTCCGTCAAAGGTGCCGCCTCGGTGGTTTCCAGCTCCTTTTCCTCAAAGAGCATGGCGGCTCCCGCATCTACCAATACTTTGGCGTTTTTGTATTGATGATTGTCCGTCACGTTGGGTGAGGGGATAAATACCGCGCATTTTCCGCCGATGGCCAATTCGGATATGGTCATGGCACCGGCACGGCAGATAGTCACATCCGCCGCCGCCATCTGGTACGGCATATCGTAAATATATTCCACCAACTTGATATTCTCATACCGATCCAGACCCATTTCCTTGAACCAGCCGCCGCACAGCTCCCATTCGATGGAGCCGGTGGCATGGAGATGATACACCTCCGGATGCTTGGCGGTGAAATCCCGCATCAACTTCAGAACGGCCGCATTCAGGCGCTCGGCCCCCATGCTTCCGCCGTAGGAGAGAATGAAATACTTATATTTATCGGGAATGCCGAGAATCTTCCGTGCCTCCTCCCGACTGGGAGATACGGCAGGATGCAGGGTGGGATTGCCCACACGCAGCAATTTCTCGGGACATTTCAAATTCTTCCCGGTTTCCTCAAAATTCAGATACACCCGATCCACTGCGGGGGCCAGCATACGCACCGCCACACCGGGGATGGCATTGGATTCGTGCAGCGCACAGGGGATGCCCATCTGAGAGGCGGCTTTCACCACCGGCCAACTTACGTAGCCGCCGGTGCCCACCACCAAATCGGGCTTGAATTCCCGCAGAATCTTTTTTGCCTTAATGGGGGAAACCAACGTCAGATACGCGGTTTTCAAATTGGACAAAGACAGAGAACGGCGAATTCCCTGAATCTCCACAAAATACAAAGGATATCCGGCCGCCGGCACCAGCTTGGACTCGATGCCGTGCTGTGTTCCCACGTAGGCGATTTCCGCCGTGGCGTCATTTTGCTTGATAGTATTGGCAATAGCGAGGGCGGGATTCACATGGCCACCCGTACCGCCGCCGGTCATTAGAACACGCATATATCCTCCGGATTACTTTTTCTGATAGGAATGCTTGGAAACGGACAAAACGATGCCCATCTCCGCCAAAAGAATGATCAAAGATGTGCCGCCGTAGGAAAAGAACGGCAGAGCAATTCCCGTATTGGGCAATACGTCGGTAACCACGCCTATGTTCAGAAAGGCCTGGATACCCACCTGGCTGATGATGCCGAACACGAGGAGCGCGGAAAAAGTATCCGGTGCCCGCATGGCGATCACATATCCGCGCCAGATAAACAGAAGAAACAGAGCAATCAGCGCCACCGCGCCCACAAAACCCATCTCCTCACACCAAATGGTGAAGATGAAGTCATTCTGTGCCTCTGATACATAACTGTATTTTTGACGGCTGGCACCCAGGCCCACGCCCAATGTGCCGCCGGATCCGATGGCATACAAACCTTGTGTGGTCTGCCACGCCTCATCCAGTTTGTCGGCATTCTCATCCGTGAAACTGGTGATCCGCTCCCACGCGTAGGGATTGGCCGCCAGGAATGTCACAATAGCCCCCAGACCGCCAACACCCGCCACCGTCAGCATCCATCCCAGATGCACGCCGCCGATGAACATCACGCACACGCCGATCATGCCCACGATAATGGTGCCGGACAGGTGTTTTTCCAGCATAACGAGCAAGCAGGCCACGCCCACAAAAGCACAGGGCACGATCACGCCGCGCCAAAAACACCGTTTTTTATCGGTGCGCTCCAGCACGTCGCTCTGGTGTTTGTCAATATACCACGCCAGTATCATAACTAGCGCTACCTTCATAAGCTCAGACGGTTGGAACGTAAAGGGGGTGCCTTTCAGTCCCAGCCAGCGCCGGGCCTCGCCGTTGCTGATACCGATACCGGGGATCAGCACGATCACCAGCAAAAACAGCGCCACGGCAAAGGCGATCCACGATACTTTTTTATACAGCACCGGCGGCAGAATACTTGTCACAAGCATGGCTGCCAGACCGATAACAATAAAGAGAAGCTGCTTCTTAATATAGAACAGGCTATCCCCCCTCTCCGCCAGGGCGGAGGGATAACTGGCACTGAATACCATGATGGAACCGAGGGACAGAAGAAGGAGGATCAATACCAGCATGGTGCGATCCATGCCGATGCGCACACGGACGATATCCGCGTCCCGCTCCCGAATTTGCCGGGGATGCAGATCTTTACTTTGTCCGCTCAAATCACTGACCCGGCGGACAGGACGTCCACGGCGGGGAGTGGGATCTCCGTTTGTGCGCTTCTCACCGGATACGGCGTTTTGCTTCTTTGGCTCGCGGTGGGGACGATTCCCCTGAGGATTCTGCATACGCCGTCTCCTTTCTCACTCAGTTACGGAAAATGCGGTTATTACAGGCCGAACCAGGCCAGCACACAGGCCAGCGCCGTCACCACGGTAAACACCGCTACGATTTTTACTTCACTCCAGCCGCACTGCTCAAAATGATGATGGATGGGAGCCATGCGGAACAATCTCTTGCCGTGGGTGATCTTGAAATAGCCCACCTGCAGCATAACGGATGCGGTTTCGATGATGTACACGATGCCGCAGATAACCACGATCAGGGGATTGCCCAAAAGGAAGGCCGCACCGACCACCATACCGCCCAGATACAAGGATCCGGTATCGCCCATGAACACACGGGCGGGATAAAAATTATACACAAGGAAGCCAAGGGTTCCGCCGATCAGCGTCGCACCGATCAAGGACAAACCTGTGGCAAAGGGAGCCGCCTGGATGGTGAAGAAGGCAACGGCGGAGATAAAGATTCCCACCACCAGCGTGATCGAAGACGCCAGACCGTCGATTCCGTCAGTCAGATTGACGCTGTTCACCATACCGGTCAGAAGCAGCAGGGCGATCACGTAATAGAAAAATCCAAAATCCCACGCGACACCCAAGAAGGGGATGTACAGTACCGTATTGATGATGCCCGTGCCGGACATAAGCACCAGAAACAGAGTCGCCGCGCCCAGCTGCAGAAGATATTTCTGCCGTGCCGTCAGGCCCTCGTTCTGTTTTTTGCGCAGTTTGGCGCTGTCATCCACAATGCCGATAAGACCGTTCAAAACGCCGTACAGAAGCACGTATACAAAAGGAAGGGCATCCTTTATATCTCCAAATATGGCACATGCGATGCAGGCCAGGATGCAGACGATCACCGCCGCGGCGATAAAGGCAAGGCCGCCCATGGTGGGGGTACCCTCCTTACTCTTATGCCAACGGGGGCCGATCTCCAGAATTTTCTGTCCCATCTTTTTGCTTTTCAGAACAGGAATCAGCTTATGGGAGATGACCACGGTGAGAACCAGAGTCAATACCAGCGCAGCTGTATACAAGATCACATCAAACATACAACAGTTCCTTTACTTTTTCCCTTTTCGGCTGTAATTGGCCCGAAGGCATTCGATCACATTTTCCGCGGCCACACCCCGGCTGGCTTTCACAAGAAGCACATCCCCCGGTTTGAGGGCCGACGTTATCATATCCGCCATGGCACCGGGATTGCCGGTATCCAGACAAACAAACACATTTTCCGCACGGATGCCGTGCTTGATGGCTGCCTCGGCCACCACATCCGCCATCATGCCGTAACAGAACAGATGGCTGATCTTTGTCTGGGCGGCGTACTGCCCCACCTGATCGTGCATCAGATGGGAATACTCGCCCAATTCCAGCATATCGCCCAGAAGAGCCGCGGGACGCTGTCCACCGGAGGAAGCCACGGCGGCCAACACGTCCAGTGCCGCCCGCATGGATTCGGGGCTGGCATTATAGCAATCGTCAATGACGGTGATTTCGCCCACCTGATACATTTTCTGCCGACGATCCGCTCCGCAGAAGGCAAGCAGTCCCCGGCGGATCGTATCCTCATCCAACCCCAGAAGAGTGCCGACCGCATAGGCAGCCAGGGCGTTGGATACGTTATGCCGTCCCAGAGTGGGGATCCGGATATTGGTCAAAACCGTGTCCCGGCAGATCAGATCAAACAGCATGCCGTCGCCGCTGTGCCGGGCATTGACCGCCCGATAATCTCCTCCCGGGCTGTCAACGGTGAAAGTGCGCACCGAAGAAAATGCGCTGGGAGCCCGCTCCCGCAAAAGGGGTTCGTCTCCGTTATACAGAAGGATACCGCCCGGCCGCATGCCGGATACGATCTCCAATTTTGCCAGGCAGATGTTCTCCCGGGAGCCAAGTGAGGCCATATGGGAGGTGCCGATGTTGGTGATCACGGCGATGTCCGGTTTTGCCAATTCCGACAGACGGCGAATCTCGCCGGCGTTGCTCATACCCATTTCCAGAACGGACACCCGATCCTCCGGGGTCAGGGTGAACAGCGTCATGGACATACCCAGATCGTTGTTGTGATTGCCCTCCGTTTTGTGGGTCTTATATCCGGCGGCTGCCACGGCCGCGATGAATTCCTTGGTGGTGGTTTTGCCCACACTGCCTGTGATAGCCACAACGCGGGCGCCCGACTGATCCCGATAGTGACCGGCCAACTCACCGATGGCACGGACCGTATCCGGCACGACCACTGTATCCACCGGGCAATTTTCCTCGGCACGCTGCGCCAGAATGCACGCGGCTCCCGCCTCGCAGGCCGTACCTATATACAAATGTCCGTCGGTACGCTCTCCCACGATGGCGCAGAACAGCATCCCCGGCTTTACCTCCCGGGAATCGGTGCAAACGCCGGTGACGGATGCCCCGCCTGCTGTACCGGGTACAAGAGTGCCGCCGGTGATCGCGGCGATCTCTTCCGCTGTATATGTGCGAACCGTAAGTTCTGCTTTCATTGTGATATCCTATGCGGCACGCCGCTGATTTCCTTTCCATGGAATGGGGACACCGATCATCCCCTATGCAAATCACGGTAGGCGGCGCGGGCGATCTCCGCCTCATCGAAGGGATGCTTTCCCTCGCCGTCTATCTCATATTTTTCATGTCCTTTTCCCGCAAACAGGAGAATGTCCCCTGCCCCCGCTTCCCGGATGGCGTACCGGATGGCCTCCCGCCGGTCGGGGATTACGATGTGCGGTTTTTCCCGGTCCATTCCCCGCCGGATCTGGGCAAGGATGTGGTCGGGATTCTCGGTGCGGCAGTTGTCGTTGGTCAGGATCACAAAATCCGCCAAGGCAGAGGCGATCCGTCCCATAACGGGCCGTTTGGTGGGATCTCTGTCCCCGCCGCATCCAAACAGCAATGTGATCTTTTCCCCGTTCTGCCGAGCCTGGCGCACCGTCCGCAAAAGGGATTCCAGCGCCGCCGGCGTATGGGCATAATCCAGAAACAGGGAGAACGGCGCGCCGGGCAGAATCACTCGCTCCATGCGTCCCTCCACGCCGCAAAAACTGCGCAAAGCGTCCTGGACCGTCAGAGGATCGATCCCCATCTGATATGCCGCTGTAATGGCCAAAAGTGTGTTGGCCACGGTAAATTTTCCGGGCACGGGACACAAAACCCGGAAAACCGTTTTCTTGGAATAGTATACATAGGAAACTCCGTCGATGCCCTGCATTTCCTGCCGCAGAGCACACACATCCGCTTCCCGCCCCGATGCACTGCACCGGATAAAGGAGCACGCCGGATTTTCCCGAATCAGCCTGGCCGCATACGGATCATCCGCGAGGACGATGCCGGTGGAACACAAAGAGAACAGTTTGGACTTGGCCGCAAAATATCGCTCCATGGTTCCGTGGTAATCCATATGCTCCGGCGACAGATTGGTAAAGATACCGATGTCGATATGAAGGGCATCCGCCTTGCAAAGATCCAAGGCATGGGAGGTGGCTTCCAGGATCAATACCTCCGCGCCCCGATCCCGCATCACCGCCGCCGCTCCGTACAGATACTCCGGATCGGGGGTGGTCATGGCAGAGGGCACGTCGGCAATCTCACCGCCGCCGCCGATATCGATCTCCTCATTTCCGCACAGACAACGCACCGTGCCGATCAGCCCGGTCTTGTATCCGGCGGCGGCAAGGATCGCCCGCAGAATGTAGGAGGTGGACGTTTTTCCGTTGGTGCCTGTGATGGCGATCACCCGCATATCCCCCGTGGGATCGCCGTAGTAGTTGTTCCAGATCTGCGCCGCGGCACGGCGGGTATTCTCCACCAGCACGTAGGGCAGATCCTCCGGGATATAGGATGGATCGTCCAACACGGCCGCGACAGCGCCCCGGGCCTTTGCCTCAGCGATATAGCGGTGACCGTCGGTGCGCCCTCCCCGCAGACAAAGGAACAGACATCCCGCCCGCGCCCGACGGGAATCGGACACGATGTGGGGAATCTCCATCGCGGGATCGGCATGGATGCATTTCACATCCACGCGGGACAAAAGCCTTGACAGCTGCATAGATACCTCCGGAAGTGAGATGGGATATCTTTCACTTCCGGCCGTATTCAGTCATCCGTCAATCCGAGATGCCGCACCTCAATGGTCACCACCGTGGCGGAGGGAACACTCTCGCCGGCGGCGGGATACTGGCTGATAACCGTGGCGGTATCGCCGTTGGTCGCTCCTGTGACGGATATATTCAGGCCTGCATTGACAAGCAGTCGGTTGGCCGCCTCCGCCGTCTTACCGACGAGATCGGGAACCTTGACTGTATTTTTCGGTTTTTCCTCACCGGTATACAAAATCAGCTTACCGGTATCCTTGAACACGGTAGATCCGGCGGCAGGCACCTGAGCCGTCACCGTATCTCCGTCGCCCACGATGGTGTACTGGATACCGCGCCAGCCCAGATCGGCCCGGCACGCTTCCACCGTAGCACCCACGTAGTTGGAGATGCTGATCTCGATTTTCTTCAATTCTTCCTCCGTATACTGCGCTTCAATGCCCAGATACGGAAGAACGAAGGACAACAGTTTGGATACATAGGGAGCCGCCACCACGCTGCCGTACACAGAACCCTTCATGGGTTCATCCACCATGATCAAGGCAGCGATTTTGGCATCATCCGCCGGAGCGTAGGCCACACAGGAGCCAACGCGGAAGGATCGCTCGCCGTTTTCGTCGTATTTATCCTGTTTCTGGGAGGTACCGGTCTTGGCCGCTACCTTGTATCCCTTAACGTAAGCGTTCTTGGCGCCGCCGTTGCCGGATACACCGTCCTCCAGGATCCAGTCGATGGTATCGCAGGTTTCGGTGCTGACCACCTGGCGCACCGCATCCAATTCGTAGGATTGGATCACATTTCCCTCATCGTCCACGATCTCCCGCAGAAGATGGGGCGTCATCAGATTGCCTCCGTTGGCCACGGCAGACACCGCCGTGATCTGCTGAATAGGGGTAATCTTAAACGTCTGTCCGAAGGAATACACCGCCAGGGAAACCCCGCCGAAATTGTTTTTGGAGCTGACGATGGGATAACTCTCACCGGGCAGATCGATGCCCGTGATGGAATTGTATCCGAAGGACAGAAAATAATTGTAGAAGGTGTCCTGCCCCAGTCTTTGAGCCAACTGCATCATGGTAGGGTTGCAGGACTGCTGCAGCATCTGGTAGAAGGGCAACGTGCCGTGACCGCCTTTTTTGTGGCAGTGGATCGGCTGTGTCCATCCCTCGATTTTCAGAGCGCCGGTGCAGGTGAAATTCTCCTCCAGACGGATCACGTTTTCCTCCAGGCCCATGGCCGTGGTCATGATCTTGAAGGTGGAGCCGGGCTCATACAGTTCTGTGGTGGCTTTGTTCTTCCACATGGTGTAGAGCAGGCTGTAATACATCTGGGTGTACTCGTCGGAATCGGGATCCAGGGTATCCAGTTTCTTTTGGGAATCCGCATCCAGAGTGTAGGGATTGTTCAAGTCAAAGGACGGATAGGTGGCCATCGCCAGAATACCGCCCGTATTCACATCGATCACGATACCGGACACACGGTTTCCCGCCGCCGATTCGTAATAGGTGGTCTTCAGTTGGTTTTCCAATTCATGCTGAATATACAGATCCAGCGTGGTAACGATATTGTACCCGTTTTCCGCTTCCACATAGCTTTCGTAGTCGAAGGGCATATCCCCGTTGTGGGCGTCCTGCGCTTTTATGTATCGGCCGGAGGTTCCCTCCAGGATGTTGTTGTACTGGGCTTCCAGTCCGTAGATGCCCACGCCGTCCGCATTGGTGAAACCAAGCACGTGGCAGGCCAGGGTGTCGTAGGGATAGTACCGTTTCGCGGAAGCACGAAGGTAGATCTGACGGGTGAATCCGTATTTTGCGATAAACTCCCGTACCCGATCCGCGTCCGCTTCCTCCACATTCTTTTTGATCACTTCGTAGCGGCGTCCATCCTTGGCGGCCTTCTCGATGATGGAGGCGTAATCCACACCGAGGATTTCCGACAGCTCGTGGGCGATCAGTTCATTCATTTTGATATCGGTATAGGAAGTGCCGTCCGCCGACGTCCATGTATAGGCGGTCTTGAAATCGGAGGTGATCTCCTTCCCCTCTGCCGATGCTTCCACCGCGGCTGCTTCCGCCTCCGCCATGGCATCAATAATGTCCTGGGGAGAAATGAAGATCAGATACACCGTTGTGTTGGTGGCCAGGATGTTGCCGTTGCGATCGTAGATGATGCCCCGCTCCGGATTGACCTCCGTTTCGTGGGTCAGCTGATCGATCACTTCTTTCTGATAGTAATCGTATTCCAGGATCTGCAGCCGGAACAAAGCAAAAATCAGAACGAGCGCCACCGCAAGAAAAGCGGCCATGATAATCAGCGCACGCACAACCGTCTGCCGGTCGATCCGCTTGGCGGGTAATGCCACGGTATTTCCTCCGTAAATCAGCAGTTTTCACACTTCGTATATTTGCCGAAAAACCGCAAGCACCCACTATGCTTGCGGATTCCCCTATGTATTGTACGCGCCGCCCGGCACAAATATGCAATACACGGGATCTATGCATTTTTTTGGAAAAACGCGGGGTGCAGTGCAGCCTCGCGTCAGTCCACGTATTCTCTCAGTTTTTCCAGATTCTCACCAAAAGCCGACAGCATGGTGGAGAACAATCCGTATCCGCCTTCCGTGCCGGCAGCATCCGATTCTGCACCGTTCAGAACCACACGGTCACCGCCGGAAACCGACACAAAGCGGCTTTCCACCAGATTGCCGCGCACCATTCCGATGCGGTTGATGGCGATATCCTCGATCACGCGGATGTCATCCCGCTCTTCCAGAGCCAGGGACAACTCACGCTCCGTCTGGGCCAGTGCCTGCGCCTGGGCTTCCAGGGCGGCGATCTCGCCATTCAGTTCATAGTTCTGGGCGAAGCTGATCATGATGACCATGATCATCACGGTGAACACAGCCAGAAGGGACACCGTTGCCATGGGGAACGGCTTGCTGGCCATCCGCACTTCCTTGATAGCGGGTGCACGGCGCACCGGTGCAACGGACATATTCCGACGGGCCGGTTTTGCTGCTTTCGCGGGGGCGGAAGAGCGAGCGGTCCTGGGCTGCTCGGATCTTCTCTGTCCGTTGCGGACTGCATTTCCCGATGCTGCCCGGGATGCCTGTCTCACGTTTGCATTCTGCGGCTGTGCGGGACGCTTGGGCGCAGATGCGGCGGTATAGGTATAGGAGGACGCATTCTCATAGGGAGGCATACCCTTCTGCACCCGTTCCATCAATTCCGAGGTAGGAACGGTACGGCTGGCGGCAACGGCACAGCGCTGGCTGTACTGCCGTCTCAGTTTGTCGCAGAGGGGATTCCCGGTAGTGGCGCGCGGATCAGCAGCATGATACGTGGTCATGGAGAGCCTCCTACACAATAATCGTTGGTGTTACAGTTTTTCCGCACCGCGCAATTTCGCGCTGTGGGAGCGGGGATTGTATGCTATTTCTTCCTCAGTGGGAAGAATCGGTTTCTTGTTCAGCAGTTTGATGATGGGTTTCTTTCCGCACACGCAGACCGGAAAATTGGGGGGACAGGTGCATCCCGATGCCAACTCGGAAAAGGTCTGCTTGGTGATCCGATCCTCCAGGGAATGGAAGGTGATCACTGCGGCGCGGCCACCGGGAGCCAACCGACGAATGGCTTCCTCCAGGGAAGGCGGGATGGAGTCCAACTCTCCGTTCACCTCGATGCGGATCGCCTGAAAGGTGCGGCGGGCGGGATGCTGTTTCTCATTCCGTCTGGCCGCGGCGGGGATGGCACGGTACACGATATCTGCCAACTCCGATGTGGTTTCGATGGGCTTTTCGGCCCGGGTTTCGCAAATGATGCGGGCCACGCGGGCGGCGAACTTTTCTTCACCGTAATCTCGAATGACGCGGATCAACTCCGCCTCGGAATATCCGTTCACCACATCTCTTGCGCAGAAAGCGGCGCTTTGATCCATGCGCATATCCAGGGGGGCCTCGGCGGTGTAGGAAAAACCTCTTCCCTTTTCGTCCAGTTGATAGGACGACACGCCCAGATCCCACATGACTCCGTGTATCTGCTCAATGCCCAAAGAATCCAGAGCGGAGCCGATGCCGGAAAAATTGGTTTTAACCAGTGTAACCCGATCGGCGAAGGGGGAGAGCCGCTTCTCGCAGGCCGCCAGTGCCGCATCGTCCCGATCCAGGCAGATCAGCCGACCGCCCTCAGGCAGCCGACGGGCTATCTCGAAGGAGTGCCCTCCGCCGCCGGCCGTGCAATCCACATACACACCGCCGCGCTCCGGCTGGAGGATCTCCATACATTCGGGGGCTAAAATGGATACGTGAGAGAATTCCATAACCGAATCTCCCGATCCGTCAGAAGCCGAGACGGATCATCAATTCCGTCAGGGATTCTTCGCTTTCGCTGTTGTTCTTCTCGTTCCAGATCTCCTCGGCCCAGATCTCAGCGTGACGGCCGCATCCGACCACCACAGCACTCTTGGAGATGCCGGCGTAAGCAAGAAGCTCGGCGGGGATCAGTACACGTCCCTGAGAGTCAGGCTGTACGTCCGCCGCGTTGGAGTAGATGAAGCGTGCGATCTCACGGGCCTGGGTGGAGGGGAGCTGTTCCAGCTTATCGGTGTACTTCTCCCATTCCTCCATGGAAAAGACAGAAAGACACTTGTCTATGTTTCGGGTGATGACGAAAGACTCGCCCAACTGGTCCCGATGCTTGGACGGAATGAACAAACGGTTCTTCGCATCCAGATTGTGTGTAAACTTACCCATCAACATGGCTTTCTGCTCCTTTCCGGTGAAATTTTCACTACTTTCCCCCACACTTCACCACACTGTAAACATTATAATACACTTTCGTGGGAATTTCAATAGTTTTTTTCGCATTTTATGAAATTTTTCTTCTTATTTCTCCTCATTTTTTTCAAATTCGCACCATTTCCCGAGTCCACTTTGACAAATTCCGATATTTTCCCATATTTTGGGGCTCCCCGCGCTTTCTGCATTTGCCAAAATTCCCCTTTTTTCTCCCCCGTCGATGGCGCAAAAAAATAAGGCGAGAGTTTCCTCTCGCCCTGTTTGTTAGGTTATTCAATCCGGCAGTTTCAAGTCCGCCATCACCCACGGGTGATCCGTTCCCAGATCCGGTTTTCTGTGGTATTCCAGCCGATCCCAGCGCAGCACACTCACATCCTTGGTGGCATGGATCATATCGATATAATTGGCATGTCCCGGATTCAGCACCTGGCGGGTATTCACCATATCCGCATCCTTCAGGAAGTTCACCATAATGCTGTCGCTCTCCTGGGTGTTCCAGTCCGCGGTGGCAATCAGGGGCAGATCGTATTTGTCCACCAGGTTTTGGATCATCTCAGCCGCTTCCTTTGCCTGTGCCTGGCGGTGGTCGGGTATCTTATTGCCATTGGCATCTTTTCCCTGCACATCCCAGTGGGTATTGAGGAAAATAAACCGCTCGCCGGTGGCCTTGATCTTAAACACGCCCCAGCACATAACACGGCAGCGGCCGTTGCCATATTCTTTATAGTAAATGTTGTCGCCCTCCTCCATCTCCAGAAGATCGGTGCGGTAGATGATGTTGGACAGATATTTCTCCCCGCTGACCCTGGGGTTGTCAGCTGTGTGGATCGCGTACAGATCCTTGTGCGCGTAATTATTCCATTCACGCCACCAGTATTTATCAAACTCCTGGGCGCCGATGATGGCAGGCTGATAATACTCCAGCGCGGCAAAGAACATCTCACTCCGATGCTCCACGTGGGGATACGCATCCCAATCCACAATGTACGTATCCGCCAGCACATTGGCACACATGACACGAATATCTGCGCCATCCGCCCAAGCCGCATCCCACGCGGGCTTGTGGATGGTGCCGGCGGCCGTGTAGCCGTTCTCCAAAGCGATATCCTTGCCCAGGGCGGCAAAATGATCGGCGGTCTGTCCTGCCCCTCGGATCAGGGAGTGAATGCCGGCGGCTTTCAGCACCAGATTTCCCTCGGATACACTCCAGGCATACCCCAGCGCATCAGTGGGTGCCGCAATGGATTTGGATGCTGCACGTTTCGTTTCACCTACGAGAATCTCATGGCCCGTGGGATCGGTCTCCCAATCCATATATACCGGCAAAAGGCTTCCGTAGGCATCAAAAATCTGTGCCTGTACCTCCAAAGCCGCCTCCGCGTTTTCATCCTTTCCGTACACGATGGCAAACTCGTTCAGCGACACTCCCTCCACCGTGAAGGAGCGGAGGCGGTATCCGGTGAACGTAACCGATTTGTTCAATGACAAAACCAGCGGATTCCCCGCATTTTTAT
>JAZSCY010000206.1:0-3104 GCA_045530875.1 Eubacteriales bacterium | reverse complement strand
TCTTCCTAAGACCGCTTGGCCTCCGACTTAATATCCGTCTTATTCTTCTCGGCGCACCCGGCGCTGGAAAAGGAACACAGGCTGAGAAAATTTCCGCTGAGTTCGGTATTCCCGCAATCTCTACCGGCGCGATCATCCGTGAGGCGATCGCGTCCGGCACAGAGATGGGTAAAAGCGCACAGAGTTATATCGAGCGCGGCGCTCTCGTCCCCGACGAGGTCGTCATCGGAATCGTAAAGGATCGCCTTGCTGCGCCTGACTGCGCAGGCGGCTTCATCCTGGACGGTTTCCCGCGCACCGTTCCGCAGGCCGCTGCTCTGGATGAGATGGGTGTGTCTATCACCGATGTCATCTCCATCGAGGTAAGCGACGAGCGGATCATCGAGCGTATGGGCGGCCGCCGCGTTTGCAAGAAGTGCGGCGCTACCTACCACGTTGTATTCAATCCTTCTCCTAAGGGCGAAAACTGCGGCGTTTGCGGCGAGGCTCTCACGATCCGCGCTGACGACGATCCCGCTGTGGTTCGCTCCCGTCTGGATGTGTACCACGAACAGACCGAGCCCCTGAAGGACTTCTACGCCAAGAAGGGTCTCCTTAAGATCGTGGAAGGTCAGGAGAAGCTGGAGGATACAACCGCTCTGACTTTCAAGGCACTTGAGAACGCTTAATTAATTTTAAAGAATCCAGGCTATATCATGATTTTTGTTAAGAATCCGGAACAAATCCGACTGATGAAAGTAGCCGGCCGCATTACAGGTGAGGCGCTGGCTCTGGCAGGTGAGATGGTGCGCGAAGGCGTTACCACCAAACAGCTCGATGACTGCATCCGCCGTCATATCGAGTCCTGCGGTGCCCGCCCCTCCTTCCTCGGTTACGGCGGCTTCCCCGGAAGCGCTTGCATCAGCATCAATGACGAAGTGATCCACGGAATCCCCTCCGCCAAACGTGTTCTCAGAGAAGGCGATATCGTGAAGATCGACGTGGGTGCCTTTATCGGCGGTTTCCACGGCGACAGCGCGAATACGTTTCCTGTAGGCCGGGTGAGCGATGAGGCTCTGCGGCTGATCGAGGCAACCAAGCGCAGTTTTGAATTGGGAGTGGAAGCAGCCTCTGTGGCCGGCGCCAGACTGGGGGATGTGGGTGCCGCCATTGACGGATATGTAACCAAAATGGGTTATTCCACAGTGAAAAAGTTCGTCGGTCACGGCATCGGCCAGGAATTGCACGAGGATCCCAACGTTCCCAATTTCGGAACGCCGGGACGGGGCGTCCGGTTGTGCCACGGCATGACGATCGCCATTGAGCCGATGGTCAACGCCGGCGGTGCCGGTGTGTACGTCCTTCCCGACGGGTGGACGGTGAAAACCACGGACGGCTCCCTGTCTGCTCATTATGAGCACACGGTGGCGCTGACTGCGGACGGCCCGATCCTGATGACGAAAATCTGATGCCGAGAGGAGGACATTCTTTTGCCAAAGGATGACGTAATCGAATTTGAAGGTACGGTTGTGGAAGTACTTCCGAATGCGACCTTCAAAGTCAAACTTCCGAATGATATGATCGTAACCGCCCATATCTCCGGAAAACTTCGAATGAACTATATTAAGATTCTGCTGGGCGATAAGGTGACGGTCGAGGTTTCTATCTACGATCCTACGAAGGGCAGAATCACCTGGCGCAGCAAATAAGCTGAGCTTATATTTCTGAAAGGTGGTAGCAACTTTGAAAGTAAAGCCTTCCGTTAAGAAAATCTGCGACAAGTGCAAGATTATTAAGCGCAACGGTCATGTAATGGTCATTTGCGAGAATCCGAAGCACAAGCAGAGACAGGGCTGATAAGTCAGCCACACGCGGGCAATCCGCGTCAAAAAAACTCAAAAGAGGTGAAATAAACAATGGCTCGTATATCCGGTGTTGATATTCCGAATTCCAAACGCGTCGAGATCGCGCTGACCTACATCTACGGAATCGGTCTGAAGAGCTCCAAAGATATCCTGGCTAAAACCGGTATCAATCCTGACATCCGTGCAAAGGATCTGACTGAGGATGATATTGCGAAGCTCCGTGACGAGATCGAGAACCACTACACCGTAGAAGGCGAACTCCGCCGCGAAGTTGCGATGAACATTAAGCGCCTTGTTGAGACGAACTGCTACCGTGGTATCCGCCACAGAAAAGGCCTGCCGGTTCGTGGACAGCGCACTAAGACCAATGCGAGAACTCGTAAGGGTCCCGCAAAGACTATCGCAAATAAGAAGAAGTAAAGGAGTGACCAAGTTTCATGGCTAAGGCAACTGGCGCAAAGAAAGTAATCAAGAAACGCCGCGAGCGTAAAAATATTGAGAAGGGAACCGCTCACATCAGCTCTACCTTCAACAACACGATCGTGACCATCACGGACACTGCCGGAAACGCAATCAGCTGGGCATCTGCCGGCGAGATGGGTTTCAAGGGTTCCAGAAAATCAACTCCTTATGCCGCACAGACCGCTGCTGAGGTAGCTGCCAAGGCTGCTGTTGAGCACGGCATGAAGACCGTTGAAGTGTTCGTAAAGGGCCCCGGCCCGGGACGTGAGTCCGCCATCCGCGCTCTGCAGACTGCCGGTTTGGACATCACCCTGATCCGCGACGTAACCCCGATCCCCCACAACGGCTGCCGCCCTCCGAAGCGCAGACGTGTTTAATTGAAATAGGAGGAATAAACCAGTATGGCAAGATATACAGGACCTTCCTGCAAGCTCTGCCGCAGAGAAGGCAAAAAGCTGTTTCTGAAGGGCGATCGCTGCCTGAGCGATAAGTGTGCTGTGGCTAAGCGCCCCAATGCACCCGGCCCCCACACCCATGCCCGTAAGTCTGTGAAGGAGTACGGTCTCCAGCACAGAGAGAAGATGACGGCACGCCGCTATTACGGTGTTCTCGAGAACCAGTTCAAGTCCTACTACGTAAAGGCAGATAAGCAGGAGGGTGTTGCAGGTGCAAACCTTCTGAGCCTGCTTGAGCGCCGTCTGGACAACGTAGTGTACAGAATCGGTCTCGCCAGCAGCCGTAAGGAAGCCCGTCAGCTGATCCGTCACGCCCACTTCACCCTGAACGGCAAGAAGGTGG
>JAZSCY010000173.1:0-4176 GCA_045530875.1 Eubacteriales bacterium | reverse complement strand
GGGCAAATAAAAAGCCCCTTTAGGGGCATGCCTGTAAAAGTCGCGCGGTTGGCAGACTTTTCGACGAGCCTTAAGGCTCAGCCTGGTGACATGCCCCAAGGGGGCTAGTGCAAACCACCGGCACGGCCGGTGGTTATGATTTGTGGGGCTCATCTGTCATTTCTGCGTATCCGTGGGGCGGGTTGTACGGCAACTTTGTTCTGCCAAAGAGTCGTATAAACCCCTTATTTTTTCTTGTTGCACGTGATCGTATAACCTGTCTTGTTTGATGAGTGAGATTTTATATAAAGTGAAAGAAAAAGCATATAAATGTAATAATTCACATGGTACGATATCACATGAAGGGGTTTGTTAATCCAATTTGCACAAAAGGGGGAGAGGTTGGGAATACACCGCCCGCTCCTGCCGCAAGACAGCGGAAGAAACAAGCCTTCCGATAATTGAAAAACAAAAAATAAAAATAAAAGGAGCAAGATTGCAATGACTGCGAAGAGAATTTTAGCAGGGCTTTTGGTGATGCTTATGCTGGTCCCCGCGTTCTGTGCTTGTCAGCCGGACACGCCCGACACACCTGACACACCGGATGTCCCCAGCAGCGACACCGATACTACCCCGGATGATACGACTCCTCCGGAAGAGCCCGGTTTGGTGCTGGACGTTACGGACTTTGACGGTGCGGCTCTGCGTATTTATGGCTTGAGCAAGGATTACGCCTACGGTTACTATGCCACCGATGACATCTGGATTGAGGCTGACTCCTCCGATCCTATGGAAGCCGCTGTGTACAAACGTGTACAGGATTGTATCAATAAATACAATTTCAACATTCAGTACACGGAAACCTCGGGAACCGGTGTGAATGATCTGTCCGGCCTGGTTGCCGGCGGTCTGGATGAAGCGGATTTCTTCTTCCTGAACTGGAGATTTGCTTACGCCGCTTCCAAGGCCGGTCAGTTTTTGGATATGAGAGAGTGCCCGACGATCGATCTGAATAACGAATGGTGGGATCAGAACGCAATCCGTGATCTGGCCATTGCCAACCGTGTGTTCTATACGGCCGGTGATATCATTTCCCGTGATGATCAGAACACCCGTATGCTGTTCTTCAACAAGACTCTGGCGGAGAATAAGCATGTGGCCTCTCCTTATGAAATGGTAAGAAACAACCAGTGGACCTTTGATAATTTCGCTCAGATGTGCCGTGACGTGAAAGAAGACGTGGACGGTAGCGGTACTCTGGATGAGGACGATATCATTGGATTCTTCTGGGAAGAATATCTGTTCAACTATCTGATGGTGGCTGCGGATGAGCGCTACTGCACGGTTTCTCCTACGGGTGAGATCACGTATACCTGGATGCAGAATTCCGAAGCGGCTACTAAGATGGAAACCATCGCCGGTTTGATGGTAGAACCCGGTGTTACGTTTAGCGTACATAACTATACGGACATCGGCGCTTATTCCAACAAATATGCATACGGCCGCGGCAAATTCAGTGCAGGTAAGCATCTGTTTACTTTGACCGCCGCTGATGCCGTATCCGAGGTTGCTGATATGGAAGACGATTTCGGTATGCTTCCGCTGCCGAAGTGGTCCTCGGATCAGACTACCTATTACCACACGGTAGATATTGAAACGCCTCTGGGCGGTATCCCCAACACCAAGGTCGATACAGCTATGATCGGCTATATGCTGGAGTATCTCTCCTACGAAGGCCGCGAAACTATCCGTCCTGCATTCTACGATCAGATGCTGAAGCGTCGTTATGCACAGGATCGCGACAGCCAGGATATGCTGGATATTATCTTCTCTACCAAGACGTTTGACGTAGCATTCGTTTGTAACTGGAGCGGACTTCTGAACATTGCAGACAGCAGCATTCGTTCCGGTAAAATTCCGGCTGCTTCTCCCTTCACCAGAGCCGCTAAATCAGTGGGTACCCTGATCGAAAAAGAGTATAACGAGCTTTTGAATGTAGGCGTAGATACGGGAGCAACGGAAGCAACGGAATAATCCCCCTATGTGTCATGGCTGTCTGAAATACCCGGAGCTATGACGCAGATTGCTACAACCATTGAAAAGGTGCCGCATCCCACAGTGCGGCACCTTTTTCATGAAAAAACAGAGGCTGATGCGGTGCATCAGCCTCGTGTTTTTTTGTTTAGTCCGGTTTTTTCTCGTAGAATTTGTTATCGATCAGACTGCGGCGGCAGACGTAGCCGTTGTGGAGATCGATGATGGAGATTTCCTCCAGAATTTCGTATTCGTAGGAGAGATACAGCGTCTCGCCGGTTCTGAGGTTGAAGGACGCCCCCATCTGATGAAGCGCTTCCTCGCCTACGTAATCCTTGCAGTAGATCGTGACCGTCTCACCGGGCTGCACCACCTTGTTCGGCAGGGTGTAGGCGCCCAGCTTGTTCGCGGAATCGCTGAGCTGATAGCCGCCGGTGGAGAGGGGAGTGTCATAAGGGTTGTACAGCGTGATGTAGTCTTGAGATCCGGAGGCGGAGTATTCATACACCGTCAGGTGTAGATCTTCTGTCTTGCGTACTACCACGGGCGTCACGGTGATGTGATTGTCCACGGTGTCCTCGAAATCCAACGACAGAACCCGATCGTACACGATGGTCTCGCCGCCCACGATCCAGTGGGAGAACTCGTAGCCCACATGGGGGAAGATCTCGTAATCCTCACCGTATTCCACGATGTAGGTACCGGTGAATTCCTTATCGATCTTCCAGTGGCCTGCCATGATGTAGGCATTCTCCGGTGCGGAGATGGAGATGGTGTAGGTCTTGCCGCTGGTCTTGAAGGCGGGGCGGAGCTCACTCCGGACCAGATATTTCGGGCGGTTCAGGGCGAAGTCTTTCAGATTGGCCAGCACTTTTTCGATGTTCTCGATGGTGGTGTAGCGGCCGTAACTGCTGGTAGCGTTGGCCAGGGCTGCCTCTGCTTTGCGGGATTCGTGAAGCTCATCGATGAGCGCGCTGTAATTCTCATAGGAGAAGGCGCCGTTCATCAATTCGATCATGTACTGGATGAAGGTATCCACGCACTCTTGCCGCTTCATCAGGGCCTGGAACAGTTCACTGCGGCGATCGGCGTATTTGCTGAGCAGATCGTTGTTCAAGAGATTGCCGTTGTAACCGCGGACATTGTCCACGTCATGCATAATGAAGCGCCAGCGTCCGTCAAAGATGGTACCGGGCTGATATTCCTCACCCTCGGCGGCATAGTAGCGATAGGCCTTGTGATTGTTGTAGGGCCAGTCGTTGTTGTTCAGATAGGTATTGATGGCGTAGTAGAAGAGATAGTCGTCCACGTCGAACACGGTGAGGAATTCCTCGTACACCGCATCGTCCGTCATGTCGGCCACCTTGTACTTGTTGTACATGTTGTTCCAGTCGTCGTACATGAACTGGTCTTCTTCCATGGAGTCGATCTCGTAACGGGTGTCGGGCTTGCTCATCTCCGGACCGGAAACGATGCCCATGATGCCGGGATACTCGCCGTAGTTCTCAATGAAGAAATCATCGGATACGATATCGTGCATCCACATACTGCCATAGTAGTCTCCGTTCAGATACACAGAGCAGGGACGCACCGCCTGGGACATAGCAAATCCAGCCATGGCGGCGGCGGTCTGATTCAACTCATCCTTGATCTGCGCACCGCCCAGATCGTTGCCGGTGCTGCGCAACAGTACCCGCTTGAAATCCAGACGGAGACGGCCGGTACCATCCAGGGTATACAGATCCCCGTAGAAGGGATAGTCAAAGCGGAAGTTGACCTCTTCGTAATCCTTGCGGGCGAAGAGTTTCAGGGATTTCAGCCTTTGCGCGCGGGAATAGGCACCGGATACGCGCACGCCCACGTTCTGATTGATGAGCTGATTGCCCTCCGTGTCAAAGAATTCCACATTCACCTGCCGCTCGGATTTCCATCCGCGGAGATTGAATCCGGAGGGGGAAATGGCGATGGGGGATACGCCGGGGTTAAGTCGGAGGCCAAGCGGTCTTAGGAAGACAATAGAGAGGGACAACTCCTTGGCCCACAGAACGACATGGCTACGATCCGACTTGTGTCAAAGAATTCCACATTCACCTGCCGCTCGGATTTCCATCCGCGGAGATTGAATCCGGAGGGGGAAATGGCGATGGGGGATACGCCGGGGTT
>JAZSCY010000150.1:0-1628 GCA_045530875.1 Eubacteriales bacterium | reverse complement strand
GGGGCGCGCCGATCCATGAAGCGAGCATTTTCATCCGCCGCCTTCAGTACGGCACGGACCGCGTCATCGGAGCACTCCGCCATAGAGGAGAATCCATACACGCCGTTTTTGTATACCCTGGCCGACACGCCGGAGGTTTCGGTGCGGGCGTTGTTGGTCAGATTGCCGCTGAGCAATGTTACCCGGCTGGAGCGGTTCATCTGCACACGCAACTCTCCGTGGGTATCGCCGGGCAAAAGATGTTTGTGAGGGGTAATGATATCGTGAAGCACGTCTCATACCTATCCCGTGAAGCGGGAATTCCTTTCGTTTTTGGTTATCGGATGCCGATCATGGCACCCATAGCGCCCCGCATGCCGCGGGAGGCTCTGTGGGAGTGATACAAATGGGGTTGGCAGGCGGTGCAGGATGCGGGGAGGTCGATGCGATCCTCCCGCACACCGGCGGCCAGCAGAAGGGTGCGGTTCATGCCGGGGATATCGGCAAAGAGTTTTCCATCCTGTGCCCGTATGTGATCACGGGCAAAATCCGTGCCCCGGGCGGCTGCTACCGCCTCCAAAAAATCCTCGCCTACCTCATAGCAGCAGTCGTGGATCGCCTGGCCGATGGCACAGCGGATCGAGTCGATCTCACCGCCCATCCCGACGATGTGCGACACTGCTTCGCAGGCGATACCGGAAACCGTTCCCCGCCATCCGGCGTGGGTGGCGCATACGATGGGCGATCCGTCACAGCGGCGGGCAGAATACAGAATCGGCACGCAGTCCGCCACCCGGATCATCAGAAGAATCCCCGGCGTGTCGGTGATAAATCCGTCCCCCTCGCCCCCGTGGGGCAGGATCACGCCACACCCCCGATCCGTGTCCGTGACCGGGCGGATGATGGCGGAATGGATCTGGGGTGCGCAGACCACGGCGGTTTCGTCCAAACTATCCTCTGATACGGCCCGCGCCAGAATGCGGATGTTCTCCCGTACCACCTCGTGAGGATCACCGTGCCCCTCGGCCACGTTCATTGTCGCGGTGTGGGAAAGGGTGCTGACGCCGCCCTCCCGGGTGGAGAAGCCGTGGTACAGATCCCCCTCGTCCAGAAGGGAGCATTTTTCCGGAATGCCGTCGCGGTAAAACATAGGGGATCTCCTTTCGGGAATGGTTTTAAAGTTTTTGCGGTGGGGTTTGGGGAGGGACTTTTATCAAAAAGCCCCTCCCCATGTTCCCGCCTGATTATTTCAAATTAAGAACGCTTTCGTCCCACATCTCGGGTGCCGCATATCCCAGCAGATTCACGGCAGTAGCTGCCACATTGGACAGACCGAATGTGCCCTTGTCTTCCTTGACAGTGTAGGCATCGGCATAGAAGTTGTCATAGATGATCAGCGGAACGGGATTCAGAGTGTGGCTGGTTTTGGCCTTGTAGGATCCGTCCTTGTTCATCTTGGGCGCGCCGGTTTTCTTATCCAGCTCAGCCATCTCATCCGCGTTGCCGTGGTCGGCGGTGATCAGTGCCACGCCGTGCAATTCATCCACCACGGACAAAATGCGGCCCAGCTGCAGATCCAACGCTTCCAGCGAGCAGATGGTGGCCGCCAGAGAACCGGTGTGACCGACCATATCGCCGTTGGGGAAATT
>JAZSCY010000012.1:0-1897 GCA_045530875.1 Eubacteriales bacterium | reverse complement strand
GGGACGGCACCATCACCCGCGAAGTGCAGAACGATGCCGATGCCACCTACGCGGCCAAGATTGAAAATCCCGACTGCGTGATTGACTTCACCAAGTCGGTGACAGAGGTGCACAACCAGGTGCGGGGACTGTCTCCCGTGCCGCTGGCACTGACATGGATGCCCGACGGCAAGAGGCTGAAAATCATCGAAGCCACGGGAGAAATCTGCCCGATACACGGTGTCCCCGGTACCGTCGTGGCCATCGATCGGGGCACTTTGGATATCGTCTGCGCGGACGGTATTCTCCACGTGACAAGCCTTCAGCCGGAAGGAAAAGGACGGATGGCCGCCGCCGATTTTCTGCGCGGACGCAAGCTTTCCGTCGGTGATGTCCTTCACACTCCCGCATTATGAAAAAACAACTGACCAATCCCCGCGCGGCAGCCGCTGCGTCCTTGATCGCCTGGGAGAAAAACGGCCGATACGCCAACCTGGAGGTGGCCGCTTCCCTCACCGATTCCGCCATGAGCGAGGCGGATCGCTCTCTGTATACCGCCCTGGTGTACGGTGTCATTGAACGGGTGATTACGCTGGACTATATCATCGCAGGACTGTCCTCCCGTCCCCTCACCGAGATCGATCGGGAAGCTTTGTGCGCGCTCCGCTTGGGCATCTATCAGCTTACCTTCATGGATCGGATCCCCCCCCACGCGGCCGTTTCCGAATCGGTAAACACCGCCCCTGCCCGCAGCCGCGGCTTTGTCAATGCGCTGCTTCGTGCCTATCTGCGAGGCGGATGCCGATATGCTCTGCCCGAGGGCGATCCTATGATGCGGATGTCCGTGGAATACTCGGCTCCGGTGGAATTGTGTGCCTTTTGGTGTGAGCGATACGGTGCGGAACTGACTGCCAAACTGCTGGCCTCCACCACCCGCAATCCGGATGTGACGCTGCGGGTGAATCCGCTGATCACCACACCGGAGAAAGTGATCGGCACATTCGATGCGGGCGAGGCAAGTCTTTGCCCTCTATCCCCCGATATGGTGACGGTAAAAAGTGCGGCCCACATCACCGAGGGAATCCGTGCGGGAAAGTATTTCGTGCAGGATCCCGCTTCCCGGCTGTGTGTCCGCGCGCTGGATCCGAAGCCGGGCGAAACGGTAATCGACACCTGCGCCGCTCCCGGCGGAAAAACGCTCTCTGCCGCCCTCGATATGCATAACGAAGGCCGGATTATTGCCTGCGATCTCCATGAAAACAAGTTGTCCCTGATCCGACGCACCGCCGCCTCCCTGGGCGTTTCCATTCTGGAAGTGCAATCCCGGGATGCGCGGAATCCGGATCCTGCCCTCCTCTCCCTGGCCGATCGGGTGCTGTGCGATGCGCCCTGCTCCGGTCTTGGAGTCATCGGCAAAAAGCCGGACATCAAATACAAATCCCTGGATTCCATCCGGGCTTTACCCGGGATCCAGTACGACATTCTTTGCGGCGCATCCATGTACGTCCGTCCGGGCGGTACGCTGGTGTATTCCACCTGTACGCTGAATCCGGATGAAAACGAACAGATCGTCACCCGCTTTCTGGCCGAGCATCCGGAATTCACCGCGGTGGATTTCGATCTGGGTCCGGCGGGAAAATCGGTGGACGGCATGCGCACGTTTTATCCCCACACCGACGGGTGTGACGGATTCTTTATTGCAAAAATGGTACGGAGTTGACTATGGAAAATAAAGCCGATATTCTCTCGATGACCCCGGAGGAGTTGTCCGAATTTGTCTGCTCACTGGGGGAGAAATCCTTTCGGGCGAAGCAGCTCTTTTCCTGGATGCACAAGGGTGCGCAGATCGAGGAAATGTCCAATCTGCCCGCCGCCTTCCGGGAGAAGCTGACGGAATCCGCCGACTACCGCCTGCCCC